>JAFXBE010000019.1 GCA_017516765.1 Clostridia bacterium
ACCCTCAACTGCTTCTTTATCATGTCCCTGCGAAATCAGATATTCTTCAGCCAAACGCACCGCTTCTTCTGGAGGAATGGCTTCTTCGCCCGGAGTTTCATAAACATCCACATCGCTGTTTTCATTCCACAGTCCAACTTCAAACATGAGCTTAGAATACCATACCCAAGTTTCGTTATCCCAGTCTGTATAGGGACCCATCTCAACCCAAGCAATTCTGGTCAGGCTGATCGCACCAAGTCCATCTGTCCCAGCTTCAAACCCATACCGGTCAAGCATGAACACATCAATTTCCTTTTCACTCTGACGAGAAAGCCTTCTCGCTTCAGATTCAGACATAAGGCCATACTTGCCCATGATGGTCATCATGTACCGTTTCTCCTCAAGTGACCAGTTTTCATAATCCCCGCTGGTCAGGGTGATCTGAGCGATCTCGGAAAAGTATTCTCTGGACAGCGACCATGCCAGCGCGATGGTGGAGGACAGCAGGATCACTGCAAGTACGATCAGAAGGATCAATTTGTTTTTTCGTAACACGGTTCCTTTTCTCCCTTCGTGCGCTGCCGAAAGCACGCGCCGGGCCAGATAGGGATCGGGCTGTACGCCGGATGTGGCGCAATGCTGCTGCACAGCGGTGTGTACCTTGGCACGAATCAGCTTATCGTTCATATGCGCCCCTCCTTTTCCAGCACTGTACGCAGCTTTGTGCAGGCTTGCTTCAGTCTGCCGGCTACGCTTGATACGGCAATGTTCAGCGAATCGGCAATCTCTTTCATCGACATATCCTGATAGTAGTACAGCAGGATAACCTCTTTGTATTTTGCAGGCAGCTTGACAATGGCCTGTGCCAGTTCTTCGGCATCGTAGTCCTCCACCGGCTGAACAGGGATGGGTGTCATGTCCTCCGGGGTCACCCGGCGATCCGTGTGGCGGAACCACGCGGAGCGTCTCATATCCCTGCAGGTATTGATAGCGATCCTCGTCAGCCATGTCTTCTCGCTGCACTCGCCGCGGAATGCAGTCATGGATCGGTATGCCTTCAAAAAGGTTTCCTGCACGGCGTCCTCTGCCAGTGTTCTGTCATGCAAATACATGAAGCACATCTGCAGCAGGACAGCCTGGTATTGATCGATCAAACGGGTCAAACGGTTTTCGTTGGAGCTGTCCGGGCCCTTGACAGTTTCCATCTGCTGCTCACCTCCTTACACTGATACTGACGATGCTCGACAGGTGATTTTCGGAATTTTTGAAAATTTTATCAGAAATACGGAGATATGAAAAGAGCGCCTGCCCCGAAGGGCAAGCACTCGAAATAAATTAGCCGAAGCTTGGGCTGTCATCAACCCAGTTTGCATCCACTTCGTCCGATACTTCCCACAAAACAATACTCATCCACCATTTCCTGTGGAGATTATCGAGAAGGCGCTTCGTCCTGATTTCACCGGTGATGCAGTCGATTTCAAACGAGTAATCATCTTCACCACGACTCATTGTAAACTTCCATACCGGGTTCGTATCCGTGGCAATCAGCACTTTCTTAAATACACGATAATCAGTAATACCCAAATCAGCTGCCGCAATGGCATAAGCATCGTCAAACGAAATGGCGTCATCCGGAATGTCAGGATATTCCGTTTGTATAATACAGAGGTAGGCACGACCATTAGATGGCTTTACCAATTTCGCAGTTGCAAGGAACTCCTGATAAACATGCTGATCCCATTCAACATGAGCTGGATAATCCTTTTTGTAATAACGAACATAAGCATCACGCACATCCCCTACAGACGAGTCTGCTGAAAGTCCAAGGCGTACGGACTGGCCAAGTATTTCGCCATTATCTCTGAGATATACCCAGTATTCGCCTCCTGTGATCGTCTTCGGTTGAAAATCAATCGACCAGTACAAGCCTGGATAATCTCCATCCGCATCGCCATTGATATACTGGACGCCTACTTGATACTGGCTTTCATCCATAATATCACCAGCAATCGAATAGTTTGCCGTCAAGTGAGCAACCGCACGGCTCACAGCCAGTTCCTGTTCTCCTTCAGGATCTTTCGGCATAGCTTTCTGACTCTCAGGAAAGATGCCCATGGCAACCAGCGCATCATCAAACCATTTCTGCTGCTCCAGCGTCCAGGTTGATATATCTTCACCAAACTCTGTATATGCAAGCAGCTTAATGAACTCATCCTTCGCATAACCTTCGCCATGAGATTCAGCCCATGCAATATTGCTCATAGCGTGTTCAGAAAACACAATTCCGTTTTCCTGCGCAAGCTGCACAAGGATAGACACTTCTTCTGGGTTATAGTCAATCTCGCCTACAGACTGCTGCGCCATGGGAACGGCATAGTCATCAACAATCTGGCGCATAGATAGCAGAACTGCGGCTACCGCAGTCACTGTCATCAATATCAGAACAATGGCAAAGACCATTCCTACAGATAGTTTCTTCTTCACCACAAAACCTCCTGTTTTAGGTGTTTCATGTGCCTTATTCAGCACACGCTGCACACGATACGGGTCAGAGGTGAGAGAGGCACACTGACGATCAATGCCCGTATGTACATGCTCTCGCATTTTCTCATGATTCATAGAAATCCTCCTTCCCAAGCATCTTTTTCAATTTGCTGCAAGCAGCTTTTACTCGTTTTTGAACGGTGGAAGCGGATATGTCCAGCACACTGGCGATCTCGCGCATGGTCATGTCCTGATAGAAGTGCAGCAGGACGACTTCCTTGTATTTGGTCGGCAGCTTCAGAATGGCCTGTGTCAGATCATCCGCTTCCATGAACTCAAACACCTTTGTCGGTAGCGGTAAGCGTTCAATCTCCACACTGCGATCCATATACCGGAACCAGGCGCTGCGTTTCATATCCCGGCATGTGTTCATGGCAATCCGCATGAGCCAGGTCTTCTCGCTGCTCTCTCCACGGAAGGAATCAAGTGCTTTATATGCCTTCAGGAAGGTTTCCTGGGTCGCATCCTCTGCAAGCGCCTTGTCGTGGAGGTACATGTAACATGTGCGCAGCAATATCACTTCATATTCTGCCACCATGTGTGCCAGCATTTCTTCGTGGGAGTAAGTCGGGCCCTTCACCAACTCCATTGCTGCTCACCTCCTTTCACTAAGTTAGACGCATTGTTTTTCGTTTTGTCCACCTTTTTCAAAAATAATATCAGGAAATGCGGGCAATGAAAAGAGCGCCTGCCCCGAAGGGCAAGCGCACAGCGATTTTTCATTGTGTGTTGGCCGCAGCTCCATCAAACAGCGTTCGCTGCCCGGCAAAGCCGCAAACGATCCTACTGCAGCTCGTGCCGCACATACCCCGCCAAAATCTCCACGATCCGGGCGTTCTTCCCGCCGTGGGCAACGATCACATCCGCCAGCTCGATGTAGTTGCGGATGTGCTTGTCGAACATGGGCTTAACGGTGGTCATGTACTGCATGGAGATGCTGTCGATGCTGCGCCCCCGCTCGTTGATGTCCCGGGAGATGCGGCGCAGCAGGCATACATCCGGTTCTACGCTCATGTACAGCTTCAGGAACATCAATTCCAGCAGGCGTTCGTCGTAGAACACATGGATGCCCTCGATGATCAGCACCCGGCAGGGGTAGATCAGCTCGTTGCTGTCGGCGCGGCAGTGGTTGGCATAATCGTACTGCTTCCGGGTAATGGGCTGGCCGCTGAGTAGGGTGCGCATATCCTCCAGAAACAGATCGTGGTCGAAAATATCCGGTTCGTCATAGTTGAGCAGGCAGCGTTCCTCATAGCTCAGGTTGGGATGGTCGCGGTAATAGCAATCGTGATTGATCACTGTGCAGCCATCACCGATCGCTTTGCACAGTTCCTGCGCCAACGTGCTTTTGCCGCTTCCGCTGGCGCCGCAGATCCCGATGATCAGCATTTTCTGCTCAACTCCTTTGGTATCAGTTTTCCCGCTTGTCACCCCAGAAGAACAGGGCAACGGTTCCGGGACCGGTATGGCTGCCGATGGTGGTGCCGATGCTGTTGATCAGCACCTTTCCCCGCAGCTTGGGGAATTTTTCTTCCACCAGCCGGGCTACCTCGGTGGCGGCGTCCATGGTGGCAGACTGGGAGATGTAGCACTTGCCGCTGTAGTCGAGACGATCCTCGGCAAAGGCTTCCATCTTGCTTACGATCTCGCGGATCACCTTGTTCTTGCCGCGGATCTTGAACCGGGGGATCAGCTTGCCCTCGTTGCTCACATTCAGCAGGGGACAGATGTTCAGCAGCGTGCCCACGAAGCCGGAGGCCTTGGAAACGCGCCCGCCCTTGACAAAGAAGGTAAGATCGGTGGAGAAGAACCAATGGTGCAGGTTCAGCTTGTTTTCTTCCGTCCAGTCCTTCAGGGCATCGATGTTCATGCCGCCGTCCCGCAGGTCGGCCAGCTTATCCATCAACAAACCGTAGCCGGAGGATGCCGCCAGCGAATCGATAATGTACAGCTTGCGCTCCGGGTAGCGAGCACTCAGCTTGCGCTGCGCCATGCAGGCGGAATCGTAGGAACCGGAAATGCCGGAAGAAAGGCTCAGGTGCAGTATATCCTTGCCTTCCTTCAGGAAGGATTCGAAGTACTCGATGTACTCTTCGGCGTTGATTTGGGAGGTACGGGTCTCTGCACCGTTCCGCATGGCTTTGTAGAACTGGTCAAAGGGAACGGACTGCCCCAGGTCGTCGGGGTATTGTTTGCCGTCCAGCTCGTAGTGGAAGCAGATGTAACGAATGTCTCTTTCTTCAAAGTGTTCGCGGCTCAGATCTGCGGTGGAACAACAGCTCAAAATGTACTCTGCCATTGGGATCACTCGCTTTCAATCAGAATTCAACCCTTATTTTACCATCCCGAAAAGGGTCTGTCCAATCAACGGTTGTTGATAAAATACCTGTGTAAGCTCCAGACCGCAGGCGGGGGCGGTGATGCCCAGAGCAAGCCTGTCGCCTGTTTCCAGCGCGGTGCGGAAGGCATCCTCCGGGATGCGCCCCATGCCGATATCCAGCATGGTACCCGCGATGATGCGCACCATATTGTACAGGAAGGCATTGCCCTTTACGGTCAGGGTCAGCTCGTCGCCGTTCTTTGCAAGCTGCACATCCTCAAGTGTGCGGATGGTGGTCTTGGCAGTGCCGCCCGCCGCCTGAAAGGCTGCAAAGTCGTGGGTGCCCAGCAGGCAGGGCAGGCTGCGCTGCATGCGTTCCACATCCAGCGTCTGGGGCACGTGGGCGGTCAGATCCCGGTACATGGCGCTGGCGTGAAGGGCGTTGTGGATGCGGTAGGTGTAACGCTTGCCCTTGGCATCGAACCTGGCATGAAAATCGGAATCAATGTCCATCCCTGCCAACACGCGAATGTCCGGGGGCAGGCAGGTGTTGAGGGCAAAGGCGTACTTGTCTGCCGGGATGCGGCTGTGGGTGTCGAAGTGCACACACTGACCCATGGCATGCACTCCTGCATCCGTGCGGCTGGATCCGGTGACCACGATGGGCTCTCCGGTCAGCTTGCGCAGGGCTTCCTCCAGCACCTGCTGCACGGCAAGGGCGTTCTGCTGCCGCTGCCAGCCTGCATAGGCAGTGCCGTCGTAGCTGACGCGGATCAGTACCCGGTGGGTGCCGGGGATGGGTTCGGGCTTGATAATGGGTGGTAAAACGGTCATTTGATCAACGCTCCGCAGAGAATGGTCAGCACAAGGGCGGCAACCGAGACCAGCGCCGCATACAGGTCATTCTGTGTAAAACGCAGCACGCGCATACGGGTGCGGCCTTCGCCGCCGTGGTAGCAGCGGGCTTCCATAGCCATGGCCAGCTCTCCCGCACGGCGGAATGCGCTTACGAACAGCGGCACCAGCAGCGGCACCATGGCTTTGGCACGCTTGAAAAGGTTGCCGCTTTCAAAGTCTGCGCCGCGGGCCATCTGCGCCTTCATGATCTTGTCGGCCTCCTCGATCAGCGTGGGGATAAAGCGCAGGGCGATGGTCATCATCATCGCCAGCTCGTGGGAGGGGAAGCCGATCTTACTCAGGGGCTTGAGCAGCACTTCGATACCGTCGCACAGAGCGATGGGGGAGGTGGTCAGCGTAAGCACGGAGGTGCCCGCTACAAGGAACACCAGCCGCATGCTGAAGTGGATCGCCGTCATCAGCCCTTCTTTGGTGATCTTGAGAATACCCCACTCCAGCCACACCGTACTGCCGGAGGAAAAGAACAGGTTCAGCACAAAGGTGATGATCAGCAGAAAGCGCAGGGGCTTGATTGCCTTCAGAAGCTGCCCGAAGGTGATGCCGCTCAGCTTGGAGCAAAGAAACAGATACGCCAACGGGATCACGTACCAGACAGGGCTGGAAACGCAGAAGATCATGGCGATGTAGACGATGGTCAGCAGGATCTTGGTGCGGGGGTCGAGCCGGTGTACCACGGTGTTGCCGGGCATATACTGCCCGAGGGTAATGTCTCTCAGCATACGCCCGCCTCCTTGCCTGCCAGCTTCAGTATAGCGTTGTACATCTCATCGCAGGTATACAGATCGTCCGGCAGTTCAAAGCCCGCCTCCCGAAGCTGATACGCCAGCTCTGCGGCCTGGGGCACGCCCAGCCCGATGGATGCCATCAGCTCCCGCTGGCAGAACACCTCCCGGGGGGTACCGGTCAGGGCCAGCTCGCCCTTGCTCATTACGATCAGGCGGGTGGCAAGGGTGGAGATATCATCCATGCTGTGACTGACCATGATCACCGTCAGCCCGCCTGCGGCATGCAGCTGGCGGATCATCTCCAGAATGCTGCGGCGGCCTGCGGGATCCAGCCCGGCGGTGGGTTCGTCCAGCACCAGTACCTTGGGCTGCATAGCCAGCACGCCTGCAATGGCAACACGGCGCATCTGTCCGCCGCTCAGGTCGAAGGGGGAGCGGTCGGCGATCTCGTCGTAATCCAGCCCCACCTTTTCCATGGCGGTGCGTACGCGCTGATCGATCTCTTCGTCGGAAAGCCCCAGGTTTTTGGGACCGAAGGCGATGTCCTTGGCAACGGTCTCTTCAAAAAGCTGGTATTCCGGGTACTGGAAGACCAGACCCACCTTGCGGCGCACCTCCAGCAGACTGGTCTCCTTGGCGGTCAGATCCAGCCCGTCCACGATCACCTTGCCTTCGGTGGGCTTGATCAGACCGTTCAGGTGCTGCACAAGGGTGGTCTTGCCGCTGCCCGTGTGCCCCAGAAGACCGATCAGCTCGCCGTCTTCGATGGTCAGGGAAATATCCCGGAGCGCAACGGCAGAAAACGGGCTGCCCGGCATATAGGTATGCGTCAGATGTTCGATTTGGATGGGCATAGCGTATTCGTCAGCTCCTTTACCATATCTGCAACGGTCAGAATATTTTCATCCAGCGGAAGCCCGGCATTGCGCAGGCGCATGGCAAGCTCTGCCATGGGGGGCACATCCAGCCCCAACTCCTTGATCTCTTCCACACGGGAGAACACCTGCGCAGGGGTGCCGTCCATCACGGTGCGGCCGCTGTCCAGCACCACCACACGGTCGGCGTGGGCGGCCTCCTCCATGTAATGGGTGATCCATACCACCGTCATGCCCTTATCCCGGTTCAGGCGGCGTACGGTCTTGAGCACATCCTTGCGCCCGGAGGGATCCAGCATGGCGGTGGCTTCGTCCATAATGATCACATCCGGCTGCATGGCCAGCACACCCGCAATGGCAACACGCTGCTTCTGCCCGCCGGAAAGCATATGGGGGGCAGCATCGGCCTTTTCGGTCATGCGCACCGCCTCCAGCGCTTCGTCGATGCGGGGCAGCATCTCTTCTCTGGGAACGCCCAGGTTCTCCAGACCAAAGGCCACATCCTCCCGTACCACATTGGCTACGATCTGGTTGTCCGGGTTCTGGAATACCATGCCCGCATGGCGGCGGATGTTCCAGATATCCTCCTCGCTGGTGGTATCCATACCGCAGACCAGCACTTTGCCGCCGGTGGGCAGATAGATCGCGTTCATCAGCTTGGCCATGGTGCTCTTGCCGGAACCGTTATGCCCCAGCACAGCCACAAAAGTGCCTTTTTCCACCTGCAGGCTTACCTTGTCCACCGCAGGGGTTTCGTCCTCTTCGTCGTAGGCGTAGCTGGCAAGCTCCAGCTCAATGGGCCATACCTGCTTCTGTTCCAATTCTGTCAGCTCCTTTCCTTCTGAACGATGCTGTTCAGAAGCGTTGGAAATGCCAACGCCCATTCACGGGCGTTCTGCTTGTCTCTTTGAAGCTGCGCTTTGAGCAGCTCCAGAGAGGAAAACGCGGTTTCCGGGCGCAGATAGTGCAAATATTCCAGCACGATCTTCTCCCCGTACAATGCGCCGCCGGAATAATCCAGCAGATGCGCTTCCACCGTAGGGATCCCTTCCGGGGCTGTGGGGTGTCTGCCCTGGTTGAGCACACACAGATACAGCTCGTTCCGTATGCAGGCAACACCGGCGTACACACCGTCCCGTGGCCAGCCGCCCGGGCGCATATCGTAGCGGATGTTGGCTGTGGGGAAGCCCAGCTGCGATCCCAGCTGCTTGCCCCGGATCACTTCTCCCGCAACGGTAAAGGGCAGGGATACTGCGCCTGTGCCGCATGGATGGTTGCCGCCCTGCATCAGATCCCTCCTTATTGAATCCTCAACTAATCAATTATACAGCATGCAGCGGCATACGGTCAAACCCTGCGGGTGAAAAACGGCGAAAAACCAAACAGGCGCTTTTTCCTTGCGCTGCCGGTGCGCCAATGGTATAATCAATGCATTGCAAAGGATAGCTGTATGTAGGGTCATCGTTGCCGCCCGTTGGGCTGCGTACCGCATACCGCTTGCCGAACCTACAGAACTGGAGTGAATGTGTTATGGTACAATGCAGCATCAAATCCGGGAATATCCGTTTGCTGGGCCGTATGGATCTGTCGCAGGAGCCTGTCTGTCTGGACTGGACGGGCAGCGGTTTTGAGGTCAATTTCAAGGGCGAAGAGCTGTGGGTAGAGCTGGAAGCCCCTGTGCGCAAGCCGGATATGTGGGTCTGTGCCGCTGTGGACGGGCATCCCATCACCCGTTTTCCTGTGCAGCAGGGACGGAACTGGTATCCGCTGGTGCTGGGCATGGATGCCGCCAACACCCGGCGCGTGACCCTGATGAAGGAAACTCAGGCCATGCCCGCTGCCCCCGAAGCCACCGTGATGCTGCACAGCCTTCGCTACGAGGGCGAATTGCTGCCCCTGCAGGAGCCCAAACTCCGCATTGAATTTATCGGCGACAGCCTTACCAGCGGCGAAGGCGCGCTTGCCCCCAAGGACAACGACGAATGGATCTCCCTCTGGTTCACCGCCTGTGGTAACTATCATCACTACGCTTGCGAAGCGCTGGGTGCAGAGCGGCGTGTGCTGTCCCAGAGCGGCTACGGCGTCAGCTGGGACTGGGAGATGAAGCCCGAGGGCAATATGAGCGAGGGCTACCGCAAGATCGCCGGAGTCATGAAGGGCGAAGCCGCCGAAAAACGCGGTTGTCAGAAGGATTACGACTTTTCCTCCTGGCAGGCGGATGTGGTCTGCATCCGTCTGCTGACCAACGATATCGGTGCGATCGTCAGCAAAGAGAAGGTTGAGGAACGCCGCGCCGAGCTGACCGATAACTGTGCTGCCTTTATCCGCACCATCCGGGAGTGCAATCCCAAGGCAAAAATCGTCTGGATTCTGCCTGACTCCCAGCGTCTGCCCAGGATCGCCGTGGATGCCGTAAACCGCTGCATGGCGGAGGGCATCAGCGAGGTGAGCTGGCTTGTACTGCCCGATTATACCCAGGCGGATATGGGCGCACGCCAGCATCCCAACGCAGCTTACAATCAGCGCATCGGTCTGATGCTGGCAGACTATCTGCGTGCCCTCACCGGCTGCTGAAACCGTTTGCAAACGCCTGCGCCTCCTCACGCAGGCGTTTTCCGGCTGAAATACCGTATTTTCGGGAGGCTGAACATGATCCTGCACACCGGCATGCGCACCGATATCCCCGCTTTCTATTCCCAATGGCTGTTGAACCGGCTGGATGAAGGATATGTACTGGTACGCAATCCGTTTGATCCTTCGGCGGTAACCCGGTACCGGCTGGATCCGTCCGTGGTGGATCTGCTCTGCTTCTGCACCAAAAATCCCGCGCCCATGCTGCCCCATCTGGATCGTCTATCGGCATACGGGCAGTACTGGTTCGTCACGATCACGCCCTACGGAACGGATGTCGAGCCCAATGTGCCGCCCAAGGAACAGGTTCTGGACAGCTTTCTCTCCCTTTCGGAAGCGCTGGGCGCACACCGGGTGGCGTGGCGGTACGATCCCGTTCTGATCCATGGCAGCTACACCGCCGCTTACCATCTGGAACAGTTCGAACGGATGGCGGAAACGTTGAAAGGCGCAACCGATACCTGCGTCATCAGCTTTGTGGATCTCTATGAAAAGGTAAAGCGTAATTTTCCCGGGCTGATGCCGGTTCCCAATGCACAGCAGGCAAAGCTTACCGCTGAAATGGCTGCCATCGCCACCCGCTGTGGTATGGTGCTGAAAACCTGCGGCGAAGGGGAAAGCCTTGCTGCTTACGGCGCAGATGTCTCCGGCTGCATGACGGTCAGAACCTTCGAAAAAGCTTTGGGCGAGCGGCTGAAGCCCCCGCGTTTTCAGCGGCAGCGCAGGGAATGCGCCTGCTTTCTGGGCAGCGACATCGGCGCATACCACACCTGCTCCCACCTGTGCCGCTATTGCTATGCCAATGACGATGCCGCCCTTGTATGCCACAACCGTCAGCGGCATGATCCGGCTTCCCCGTTTCTGATCGGCCACAGCATGCCCGGCGACCGCATCCGCGATGCTGTACAGGAATCGTGGATCGACCGGCAGCTCAGTTTTTTATAATGGAGAACGCAGCCGAAAGACCCCACTTGCCACTGCTGAACAGGTGTGATAAGATGAAGCTGCGGCAGAGCTTCTGCCCGTATGCAGAATATCCAAAACATGCCGATCAAGACAGGAGAAATGATATGTATCTGGATGTATCAAGAGGCTTTGTTTCTCAGGAAACGGCTTTCCCCTTCGATGCCGTGGTAGAATTGCCCCCGCAGGAGGTGTGCGGCGAAACTGTTACTTTCGATCCCGTAAGGCTGGTGGGTAAGTATACCGTCTATGAAGATGCCGTTGTGCTGGAGGGCGAGCTGGAAACCGTCGCCCACGGTGCCTGCAGCGTATGTATGGAGCCTGCACAGGCAAAGATCGAAGTGACTTTTTCCGAACGTTTCCGCAAGGATGCCAACGAGGAAGAGGATGATTGCTTCCTTTACGAGGGCAAGAAGCTGCCTCTGGAGCACATGACGCTTACCCTTGTGCTGCTCAACACCCCCATGCGTTTCGACTGCGGCACCGGCTGCACCCCCGCCGTGGAGCTGAAGCCTTGGAACGAAGCCGAAAAAGTCTGGGCGGAAGATGGCGAAGAGACGCAGGATACCTACCGTCCCTTCGAAGGGCTCAAAGACTTGCTGGGCAATGAACCCTCCGAGCAGTAAAATGCACCTTCCGGGTATGCGGGAAGTTTTTCCTGCAACCTGTCATAAAACCTCAGAAAAGTCTTGACAAAGCCAGAATACCATCATATAATACGAAATGGTCACACTGTAACGGTGTATCCGTATGCACCGTACCCTATGCAGTGTCGCCGGAGCAAACCATTGCTTGCTGACCGGGATCGATGCGGAAAGCGGTTGCACCTTGCAGCATCTGCTACTCTTCAGCCCGGAAACACATTCGCGAAAGCGGACGATTTGAATCCCGGAACACCATCCGGGGGACGGAATGAGGAGGTGTAACTATGGCTCTTCCCAAGGGAAAAGTGTCCAAGGCCCGCGGCCGCAGCCGTCGCGCCAACTGGAAGCTGAGCCTGCCCGGCATCGTGGAATGCCCGCAGTGCCACGAAAAGAAGCTCGCCCACCGCGTGTGCAAGAATTGCGGTTACTATAACGGCGTGCAGGTCATCGACATGACCGAGAAGAAGGAGAACGAGTAATCGCCTTCTTCCCATACAGGGCTGCTTGGTAAAACATCAAGCAGCCTTGTGTATATCTGCCCCGGGAACAAGAGGAGTACGCAAACCGCCGCCTCAGAGAGAAGCGTCCACCGGCTGAAAGACGCTTCGGCAACAGCGTTTTGCAGAAGGTCGCTTGGGAGGGCGCATGGGCGAAACAGCAGTAGCCCGGCCGTGTGCGCACGTTACAGCGCAAAGAGGCAGCACAGCTGTGCTGCGAAATAAGGTGGTACCACGGAGCCATTCCGTCCTTTGCGGGCAGAATGGCTCCGTTTTCTTTATCGGCGTTATTACAGGAAGGGAGGCGATGCGATGAACTGGGATCAGATCTTTTCCCGGTTAAGTGTCACGGGCGTTACGGCATTGCTTTGCGGCGCATTGGTTTGCCTGTATGCCACAAAGCTGGTTCGGTTCATCTTCCGGGAACGGGGCGAAAGGCTTGTGCTCCCGGTTCGGCTGGCAGGGCTTGCGCTGGCAGTATTCGGCGTCATCGTCCTGCTGGACTTTATACCCGGTTTATAAATAACAGCAACAAACCATCAGAACGGAGGAAATAACAATGGCTGATATGCAGGAATTCAGCATGGAAAAAGTGTATGCCCCTCAGGAGATCGAGGATAAGCTCTACAAGATGTGGGAAGAGAGCGGCGCCTTTATCGCTAAGCGCGAAGAAGGCAAGAAGCCCTTTACCATCGTAATGCCGCCCCCCAACATCACCGGTCAGCTGCACATGGGTCATGCCATGGACTGCCTCTTGCAGGATGCGCCCATCCGCTACCACCGCATGAAGGGCGATCCCACCCTGTGGCTGCCCGGTACCGACCATGCCGCCATCGCTACCGAAGTTAAGATCGTGGAAGCTATGGCCAAGGAAGGTCTTACCAAGGAAAGCCTTGGCCGCGAAAAGTTCCTGGAGCGCGCCTGGGAGTGGAAGAAGGAATACGGCGGACGCATTGTTAACCAGCAGCGCCGCATGGGTATCAGCTGCGACTGGAGCCGCGAACGCTTCACCATGGACGAAGGCTGCTCCAAGGCTGTGCGCGAGACCTTCTGCCGCCTGTACGAAAAAGGACTTATTTACCGTGGTAACCGTCTGGTCAACTGGTGCCCTGAGTGCCAGTCCGCCATTTCCGATGCGGAAGTGGAGCATAAGGAAATGGAAGGTAACTTCTGGCATCTGCTCTACCCGGTAAAGGAAACCGGCGAAATGCTGGAGCTTGCCACCACCCGTCCCGAAACCATGCTGGGCGATACCGCTGTGGCCATCAACCCCGACGACCCCCGCTATGCTCATCTGCACGGCTGCCACGTGGTGCTGCCCCTCATCAATAAAGAGATCCCCATCGTGTGCGACGAACATGCCGATATGGAAAAGGGCACCGGCGTGGTAAAGATCACCCCCGCTCACGACCCCAACGACTACGAAGTGGGTCAGCGGCACAACCTGCCCCTGGTGCGCGTGTTCACCTACGACGGTCACATGACCGGCGCGGCTGACCGGGCTGCCTACGAAGAGCTGCTGGCCTCCGGCGCAGCGGGCAAGAACGAGCCCGAGGTGCTGGATTGCGGCAAGTATGCCGGCATGACCACCGCCGAAGCCCGCAAGGCCATTGTTGCCGACCTGACCGAGTTGGGTCTGCTCAAGGCCATGGAGCCCCTCAAGCACGAGGTGGGCGTGTGCTACCGCCACTCCAAGACCGCTATCGAGCCCATGGTGTCCAAGCAGTGGTTCGTGGATATGAAGCCCCTTGCCAAGCCCGCCATCGAGGCTGTAACCAGCGGCAAGACCCAGTTTGTGCCCGAGCGCTTTACCAAGCAGTACATGAACTGGATGGAAAACATCCGCGACTGGTGCATCAGCCGTCAGCTGTGGTGGGGCCACCGCATCCCCGTGTGGTACTGCCAGGATTGCGGCGAAATGATGGTGCTCCGCGAGGATCCCACCTGCTGCGTGGGGTGCGGCAGCAAGAACATCCATCAGGATGAAGACGTGCTGGATACCTGGTTCTCTTCCGCTCTGTGGCCCTTCTCCACGCTGGGCTGGCCGGAGCAGACCGAAGACCTGAAGTATTTCTATCCCACCGACGTGCTGGTGACCGGCTACGACATTATCACCTTCTGGGTAAGCCGTATGATCACCTGCGGCGTGGAGGAGATGGGCGAGACCCCCTTCAAGACTGTGCTCATCCATGGTCTGGTGCGCGACGAGCAGGGCCGCAAGATGTCCAAGAGCCTTGGCAACGGTGTGGATCCCCTGCAGGTGGTGGAAAAGTACGGCGCCGATGCGCTGCGCTTCTCCCTCGCCATGGGCGTAAGCCCCGGAAACGACACCCGCTATTCCGACGAGAAGGTGGAGAGCGCACGTAACTTCGCCAACAAGATCTGGAATGCCAGCCGTTTCGTGCTCATGAACACCCAGACCCGCGAGGCCATCGACCCCGCCAAGCTGCAACTGCCCGATAAGTGGATCCTGAGCCGCCTGAACAAGGTGATCACCGAGATCTCCGCCCACATGGAAGACGGCGACTTCGGCATTGCAGCCCAGAACATTTACGATTTCGCCTGGAGCGAATTCTGCGACTGGTACATCGAACTGAGCAAGGGCCGCCTGATGGGCGAGGACGAAGAGCAGAAGAACAATGTGCGCGGCGTGCTCATCTATACGCTGGAAGCCATTCTCAAGCTGCTGCATCCCTTCATGCCCTTCCTGACCGAGGAAGTGTACCAGTACCTGCCCGCCCACGAAGGCATGCTCATCACCGCCAAGTGGCCCGAGGTGAAGGCAGAGTACGCCTTCGAGACCGAAGAACGCCAGATGGAAGGCCTGATGGAGATCATCCGCGCCATCCGCAACCTGCGCGCCGAAATGAACGTGCAGGCCGGCAAGCGCACCCACGTGACCCTGATCCCCGAAGCCGGCTGGGAGGAGACCCTTGCCATGGCCGAGCCCTATCTGCAGCGTCTTGCTTATGTAAGCGATGCTGCCATCGGCGGCAAGGATGCCCTTGCAGGCGAAAAGGTGGTCAGCGCTGTGTGCGCCGCGGGCGAGCTGCGTATCCCCCTGGGCGACCTGGTGGATATCGGCAAGGAGATCGCCCGTCTGGAGAAGGAACTGAAGAACCTTGAAGGCGAGATCGCCCGCGCCAAGGGCAAGCTGAGCAATCAGGGCTTCCTGTCCAAGGCTCCCGCCCAGCTGGTGGAGCAGGAGCGGGAAAAGCTCAAGACCAACGAAAGCATGCTGGAGTCTCTGGCAGCCCGCATCGCGGAGCTGAAGCAGGCTTAAGCATTACACAAACGACGGCGGACGGGCTGTGCCCGTTCGCCTCGTTCCGTACCTGCAGGGAGGATAAGCCATGTCGCTCCAAGTACTGATCGGAACCACCAACCCATCCAAGCTGCGTATGTTCGAAGAGTGGCTGGGGGAGTATCCGGTTCGTTTTGTTACCCTTTCCGATCTGGGCATTACCGACGAGCCGCCGGAAACCGGAAATACCCCTGTCGATAATGCCCGGCTGAAGGCGGAGTATTACGGCAGGTATGCCGACTATTGCATCTGTCAGGACAGCGGGTTGTATCTGGATGCTCTGCCGCTGGACGATCCCCGCCAGCCCGGGCTGCACATCCGCACCCCGCAGGGCATACGGCTGGACGATGAAGAAATGATCGCCTACTATTCCGCTCTGGCGGGTACGCTTGGCGGCAAGGCGATGGCGTATTATCTGGACGGCTTTGCCGTCAAAACGCCGGTTGGCATCAGCACCTATATGAAAACCCCGGAGGAAGCCCGCAGCGGCGCATTCTGGCTTACCGACAAGCCTCATGAAAAACGCCGCCCCGGTTGGCCGCTGGATTCCATTTCGCTGATGCCCGACGGCAGCTATTTTCTGGATCATCAGTACAAGCTCAAGTCCAAACCCTGCAACGATATCCAAACCAAAAAAGCGTGGGTCCGCTTTCTGGCGGATGCACTGGGACTTTGATCCCCGGAGGAAGAATGGAAAATTCAGGTTTTCACCATATCCCGGTTCTCTTTGACGAGGTTATGGAATGGATGGATCCTCAGCCCGACGGCGTGTATGCCGACGGCACCCTTGGTGGCGGCGGGCACAGCGAAGGCATTCTGCGTCTGTCCGGCGGCACTGCCTCGCTCTACGGCATCGACAGGGATGAGGAAGCCATCGCCGCAGCCTCTGCAAGACTGAAGGACTATCCGGGCTTTCGCGCCATTCACGGTAATTTCCATGATGCCAAAGAACTGCTCGCCAAAGCCGGTGCGCCGCTGCTGAACGGCGCGCTGCTGGATCTGGGCGTTTCCAGCCATCAGTTGGATGTGGGGGAGCGGGGCTTCAGCTACCACGAGGATGCGCCGCTGGATATGCGGATGGATCGCTCCGCCGGTATGACCGCTGCCGAGTATCTGGCCCAAGTGTCCGAAGCGGAATTCCGCCGTATTCTGACCGACTACGCCGAAGAAAAGTGGGCAGCCCGCATCGCTCAGATCTTTGTGGAAAAGCGGGCGCAGAAGCCCATCCTCACTACCGGCGATCTGGTCGCCGTGGTGGATGCAGCCATTCCCAAGGCTGTGCGCCGCAAGGATGACGGGCATCCCGCCCGCCGCACCTTTCAGGCGGTGCGTATCGCCGTAAACGATGAGCTTGCCCCCCTGGAGAAAGCGCTGGAGGATTTTGTTTCCCTGCTGGCACCCGGCGGCAGACTGCTGGTGATCACCTTCCATTCGCTGGAGGATCGTATTACCAAAAACACCTTCCGCCGTTTGCAGAACCCCTGCACCTGCCCGCCCAAAATGCCGGTATGCGTCTGCGGCAAAAAACCGCTGGGTAAGGCTTTGGCAGGCGGCGCGGTCAAACCCTCCAAAACCGAGACCGAAGACAATGTGCGCGCCCGCAGCGCAAAGCTGCGTGTGTTTGAACGCAGATAAGGAAAAGGAAGGTATACCATGCCAACTTTGTACGTGGTGGCGACCCCCATCGGCAATCTGGGCGATATGAGCCCCCGCGCCATCGAGACCCTGAAAAGCGTCAGCCTGATCGCAGCAGAGGATACCCGTGTTACCCAGAAGCTGCTGAGTGTGTTCGACATCCATACCCCGCTTACCAGCTGCCATGAGCATAACGAACGCCATAAGGGCGCACAGATCGTGGAGCGCATGCTGGCAGAGGATATCGACGTGGCGGTGACCACCGATGCAGGCACACCCTGCATCAGCGATCCCGGCAGTCTGCTGGTGCACGCCGCTGTGGAAGCGGGCATCACCGTGCTGGCTGTGCCAGGACCCACTGCAATGGCTTCTGCCCTCAGCGTCAGCGGGATGGAGATCAGCGAGTTTACCTTCTATGGCTTCCTGCCCCGGCAGAAAAACGAGCTTCGGGAAAAATTGCTGGATATGGCACGGCACAGCAAGATCGCCGTGATCCACGAGTCGCCCCACCGGGTGATCGATCTGCTTACCGTACTGGCAGAGACCCTGCCGGGAACCTTCGTCAGTGCCAGTTGCGATCTGACCAAGAAATTTGAGCAGACCACCCGCGGTAATGCGGCAGAGGTGCTGGCATCTCTGAAGAACAACCCCAAGGCAGATAAGGGCGAATACTGCATCGCCCTTCGCTGGGACGAAAGCGAGATCCCCGCAGCGGAACAGCCCAAAAGCGAGCTGTCGCTGGAAGCGCAGCTGTTCGATGGCATCATCCGAGGGCTGTCTCTCCGGGAAAGCATGGAAGAATTGGTCGCCGCCGGGGAGCGGAAGAACGCAGTCAAGGCAGCAGGGCTCAAGGTGAAGGGCATGCTGGCAGAGGAAGAATAAACCGGATCGGCGGGCGGCATTTTCTGCCTGCCGTTTTTGTGCAAGGAGGGGAATGGTCATGAAACAGCGACATGAGGCGGATGTGATCATCCAAGCGGTGCTGAAGGCATCCGATCCTTCCATGGCTGTGATGCGGGCCGTTCAAGCCCTGCCGCCCTGCACAGGGCAGACCCTGTTGATGGCGGTGGGTAAGGCGGCGGTCACCATGGCTGCGGCTGCGTTGAGCATACCCGACTTATCTGTTGTTCAAGGGCTTGCAGTCACCAAATACGGACATACCGATCCGGCTGCTCTGGCAGCGCTGCCCGAGGTATGCCGCAACCTGCTTCGTATCCGGGAAGCAGGGCATCCCATAGCCGATGAGAACAGCTACGCCGCAGCCGAAGAAGCCATTGCCATGGTACAGGGACTGTGCAAAGAGGATCGGGTGCTGTTGCTCCTTTCCGGCGGCGGCTCGGCTTTGTTTGATAAGCCTCTTCTGTCGCCGGTGGAAATGGCGGATATCAACCGGCAGTTGCTATCCTGCGGGGCAGGGATCAGCGAGATCAACACCATCCGTAAGCGGCTGTCCGGCGTTAAGGGCGGGCGTTTTGCAGCGTTGTGTGCTCCCGCACAGGTGGTTACCATCGCTTTGAGCGATGTACTGGGCGATGATCCGGCAAGTATCGCATCCGGCCCTGCTTGCCCGGATCCCACCACCTGTACCGATGCGCTGAACATTGTGGGGCAATACGGACTGCAGCTCAGCAAACAAGCTCTTGCGCTTTTGGCGACCGAAACGCCCAAAAGCCTCCCAAATGCTTCTGTGCAGGTGGTCGGGGGTATGGGCATCGCCCGGGCTGCCGCCGCTCAGTCCTGCACAAAGCTGGGGTATCCCACAAAGATCTTTTTACCTGCGTTAACCTGTGAAGCAGCCGTCGTGGGACGCTTTTTTGCCGCGCTCGCAAGAAAGGCACGGCAGGAAAAACGCTCGCTTGCCCTTGCGGCCGGGGGTGAAACCGTTGTCCACCTGAGCAAAGAACATGGTCTGGGTGGAAGGAACCAGGAGGCTGCGCTTGCGGCATCGCCTCTGCTGCGGGGTATGCAGGGTTTGTGCTTCATTTCTTTCGGCACCGACGGTACAGACGGCCCCACCGATGCGGCGGGCGGTTATGCGGATGGTCAAACCGCCGGTCGGATCATCGCGGGTGGTATGAGCCTTGCAGATGCGCTGTGCCGCCATGATGCATACCATGCGCTGAAAAACGCTGATGGATTGCTTTTTACCGGCCCCACCGGCACGAATGTAAACGATGTTTGCGTGCTGTTGGTCGATGGTGGTAGCTCTTGCGCCCGTTCGGGGCAAACAGGAGAAAAACAACGGCAACACATGTGAAAACGTTGACAAACAAACCTTTTCGGTGTTATCATCTCAACATCAACGCAGCAAGTAAGGAGGCAAGAAACCATGATGAACCGTCAGTTGTTTGTTTCTTCCTTTTATTACTTTAGCTTTGGCTTTGCTTTTACCGGCAAGGCTGTTTTGCGTTGTGCTGCCTGAGATGGAAAGCTTGTTAAGCAAGAATCCCTGCGGCTCAATGCCGCAGGGTTTTTTTCATTCGAAGCTGCTCCGGCAGTATTGATCCTTCCACCCAACGACAGCGATCCCCGGAATTCTCTCAAAAACGAAGGAGGAAACCCCAATGATCGTCATCCTTAAGAAGAACCCGGAAGAAAAACAACTCAATAATCTGCTTGCGTGGCTGGAAAACCAGAAGATCGCCATCCACACCTCGACCGGCGAAATGCACACCATTCTCGGTTTGGTGGGCGATACCTCCCATTTGGATATCGATCTGCTTCGTGCGCTGGATATCGTCGAGGATGTTAAGCGCGTTCAGGAGCCCTATAAGAACGCCAACCGCAAGTTCCACGAAGAGGATACGGTTATCCCTGTGGGCAACACCAGCATCGGCGGTAGCATTTTCAGCGTGATCGCAGGCCCCTGCTCCATCGAAAGCGAAGAGCAGATCTGTCAGGTGGCGCAGGCTGTGAAGGATGCGGGTGCAACCATGCTCCGCGGCGGCGCTTTCAAGCCCCGTACTTCTCCTTATGCTTTCCAGGGTCTGCGCGGCGAGGGTCTCAACCTGCTGCTCAAAGCCAAGAAACTGACCGGTTTGCCTGTGGTTACCGAGATCATGGATCTGAGCCAGCTGAATCTGTTCGACGATGTGGATGTGATCCAGGTCGGCGCACGCAACATGCAAAATTTCGAACTGCTCAAGGAACTGGGGCGTACCGGAAAGCCCATCCTGCTCAAGCGCGGTCTTGCCAATACCCTGCAGGAGCTGCTCATGAGCGCAGAATACATCATGGCTGGCGGTAACGAGAAAGTGGTTCTCTGCGAGCGCGGTATCCGTACCTTTGAGACCGCAACCCGCAATACGCTGGACCTGTCCGCTGTGCCCATGCTCAAGAAGCTGAGCCACCTGCCCGTGGTCATCGACCCCAGCCATGCCACCGGTATTGCATGGATGGTCAAGCCCATGGCGCTGGCTGCCACCGCCGTTGGTGCAGACGGTCTGATGATCGAGGTACACAACGATCCCAAGAGCGCCCTTTGCGACGGCGCCCAGAGCCTTACCCCCGAAGCCTTTGCCGATGTGATGACTTCGGTGAATGCAATCCTGCCTCATGCATACAAAGCACCCAAGGGGGTCTGATGTATGAATATCGCCATCATTGGTCTGGGTCTGATCGGTGGTTCTCTTGCAAAGACCATCAAAAAGCATATGCCCCAGCATACCGTGTTGGGGTTTGATACCAATGAACAGACCATGTTCAAGGCCAAACTTCTGGATGCCATCGATGCAGAACTGACCGACGAGCGTCTTGCCATCTGCGATATGGTCATCGTAGCCACGTGGCCCAAAGCCGCTGTGGATTATGTGATTGCTCATGCCGGGTCGATCAAAAAGGGCGCGGTGGTCACGGATGTGTGCGGCGTAAAAGCTGCCGTGTGTGAGCCGCTGTGGAAGATTGCGCAGGAGAACGGCTTCCTGTTCGTGGGCGGGCATCCCATGGCGGGTATGGAGTATTCCGGCTTCGACCATGCAACGGCGACCCTTTTCCAGAATGCTTCCATGATTCTTACCCCGCCCAGAGGCACCGATATCCAGACGCTGGAGAAGCTGAAGCATTTCTGGCGGGAGCTTGGGTTTGCCCGGGTGGTCATCACCACGCCGGAAAACCATGATAAGGTGATCGCCTATACCTCTCAGCTGGCGCATGTCACCTCCAGCGCCTACATCCGCAGCCCATTTGCCATGGAGCACCACGGCTTTTCGGCGGGCAGCTTCCGGGATATGACCCGCGTTGCCCGACTGGACGAGAACATGTGGACAGAACTGTTCGATCTGAACCGTGAACCGCTTCTGGCGGAACTGAACCATTTGATCCAGCACCTGACCCAGTACCGTGATGCATTGGAAAGCCAAGACAACAAAACCCTGCGCGCTCTGCTCCGGGAGGGGCGGGAGCGCAAGGAGATCGCAGACCGCAAGGGGGATGAACCGTGAGAATCGTGGAAGTGAAAACCGGCACCCCTTATCAGGTACGGATCGAGCGGGGACTGCTGGACAGCGCAGGGCAGGAAATAATGGCTGTGTTGGGCAAGACCTGTAAAGCAGCGATCCTGAGCGATCAGACCGTGGACGCCCTGTACGGCGCGCGTGTGGAGGCATCCCTGAAAGCAAGCGGTTTTGATACCTGCCGCTATGCCATCGCCCCCGGCGAAGCTCATAAGACCCTTGCCGACTGGCAGGGCATGCTGGAGTTTCTGGCTCAGCAGCGCATGACCCGCTCCGATTGTGTGGTCGCTCTCGGTGGAGGCATTCCCGGCGATATGGCGGGTTTTGCTGCTGCGTGCTACCTGCGGGGCATCCGTTTTGTTCAGATCCCCACCACCCTGCTGGCCATGGTGGATAGCAGCGTAGGCGGCAAAACAGGCGTCAACCTTTCCTCGGGCAAAAATCAGTTGGGAGCGTTTTATCAGCCCAGACTGGTGCTGTGCGACCCGGATGTGCTGTCCACCCTGCCCGGCGAAACGCTGGCAGATGGCGTAAGCGAAAGCATCAAGTACGGTGTGCTTGGCGAGACCGAAGTGTTCGGATGGTTCGAAACCGCCGATTGGCGGGAGCATACCGAAGAGCTGATCAGCCGCTGCATACAGGCAAAAGCGACCGTTGTAGAAGCGGATGAGCGGGATACCGGCTGCCGCCAGTTTTTGAATCTGGGACACACCTTTGGGCATGCCATCGAGAAGAACAGCAATTATGGGATCACCCACGGGCATGCGGTCGCCATCGGGATGGCGCTGGCAGCCCGGTTGGCTTCTCAGCTGGGTCTGTGCGATCCCCAGACGCTTCCCCGGCTTATTGCAACGCTGAAGCGGAACGGGCTGCCCACCGAAACCGCCTATACGGCTTCTCAATTGACCGAGGCAGCCCTTTCGGACAAGAAACGTACCGGCGGCACCCTGACACTGGTGCTTCCCGAGAGGATCGGGCAGTGCAGACTGCACGAGGTGCCGGTCGAGCAGCTGGAAGAGCTGATGAACCTTTCCCTTACTGATACCGCAGAATAAGAAATACAGAAAAGAGGCCATAACCATGGGTATTGAGGAACTGCGTCAAAAGATCAACGATATCGACAGCCGTCTGGTTAAGGATTTCGATGAGCGCATGAAGGTGGCTCTGGAAATTGCAAAATACAAGAAGGAGAACGATATGCCCGTGCTGGATCCCGCCAGAGAGCGGGAAGTGATCAACCGCCAGACTGGCTGTGTGGACGAGAGCATGGCCATGTATGTTAAGCTGCTCTACAACACGATCTTCGACATCAGCCGCAGCTACCAGCAGCGGTATCTGACCGAGCGTACCGAGCTGAGCAATCACATTGCCCGCGCCGTGGAGAGTACCCCCAAGACCTTCCCCAAGCAGGCGATCGTTGCCTGTCAGGGCGTGGAGGGCGCATACAGCCAGCAGGCCTGCGATAAGCTGTTCTCTCTGCCCAATATCATGTACTTCAAGCGCTTTGAGGGCGTTTTGCAGGCTGTGGATTCCGGCCTCTGCCGCTATGGTATCCTGCCCATCGAGAACAGCTCCTACGGCTCTGTTACCGAAGTGTACGACCTGATGCGCAAGTACCGCTTCTCCATCGTGCGTAGTGTGCGCCTGAAGATCGATCATCGTCTGCTGGCAAAGCCCGGCGTGAAGCTGAGCGATATCCGCGAGGTCATCAGCCACGAGCAGGGACTGGGGCAGTGCAGCGAATTCCTCAAGACCCTGCCCAATGTAAAGATCACGGTCTGCGAGAACACTGCCGCCGCCGCCCAGATGGTCGCCGCAAGCGATCGCAACGATATTGCTGCCATTTCTTCTCCCGCCTGTGCCGCACTCTATGGTCTGGCGGTGATCAAGTCGGATATTTCCAACAGCGACAGCAACTTCACCCGCTTCATCTGTGTTGCCAAGGAGCTGGAGATCTATCCCGGTGCCAACAAGATGAGCCTGATGCTCAACGTACAGCATAAGCCCGGCGCTCTTTACAGTATGATCGCCAAATTCTCCGCTCTGGGTCTCAACCTGACCAAGCTGGAAAGCCGTCCCATCGCCGGTACGGATTTCGAATTCATGTTCTACTTCGATCTGGACGCTTCCGTATACGATGAGGCGGCCTTGCAGCTGCTCAGCGAGCTGGATGCAGGTCCCGAGGTGTTCACCTATCTGGGCAGCTACAGCGAAATTTGAGGTGCATTACCATGCAATACGGACTCATAGGGGAAAAACTGGGGCACAGCTATTCGGCGATCCTTCACAGCCTGCTGGCGGATTACGATTACCGGCTCTGTCCCATGCCCCCGGAGGCTGTCGACGGCTTTATGCGGGATAGGGATTTTCAGGGCATCAATGTTACGATCCCCTACAAAAAAACAGTGATCCCGTATCTCGCAGAAACAGGGGAGACCGCACGGCGCATCGGCAGCGTGAATACGGTGGTCAAACGCCCGGACGGTACCCTCTATGGCGATAATACCGATGCCTATGGCTTTACCCGCATGGGGCAGAGCATCGGTGCCGATTACGCCGGCAAGAAGGTGCTTGTGCTCGGCAGCGGCGGCACCAGCCTTACCGCCTGCGATGTGGTGCGGCAGGCGGGCGGAACGCCGGTGGTCATCTCCCGCAGTGGAGAAGCGACCTATGCCGATCTGCCCCGGCATACAGATGCTTCCTATCTGATCAACACCACGCCCGTGGGTATGTATCCAAACGTTCATGCCGCCCCGGTGGATCTGCAGCAATTTCCCCGGCTGGAAGGCGTTCTGGATGTGATCTACAACCCCCTGCGCACCCAACTGATGCAGCAGGCGCAGGCTCTTGGCATTCCCTGCGTAAGTGGACTACGGATGCTGGTTTATCAAGCTGTGCGTGCATGCGAGCTGTTCACGGGGCAAGCTGTACCGCCGGAGAAAGCACAGGCAGTCGAAGCAGAACTCAGAGCCCGTTCCATGAATCTGGTGCTGGTGGGCATGCCGGGCTGCGGCAAAACCACCGTGGGTGAAGAACTGGCACGCCTGACCGGACGCGAAGCGGTGGATATCGATGCTCTGATCGTGAAGGAATCCGGCATGACCATCCCCGAGATCTTTGCGGTGGAAGGAGAGACAGGTTTCCGCGAAAGAGAAAAAACGATCCTGCAGCGGGAAGCCCTTGTGGGCGGGAGGATCATCGTTACCGGTGGCGGAGCCGTCAAGGATGCCCGGAACCGTGCGGTTCTCCGCATGAACGGCTATGTGGCACACATCACCCGTCCGGTGGAAAAACTGGCCACCGGCGGCCGCCCCCTGTCGGCAGGCGGTCTGGACACGGTGCGGAAGCTGCTGGAGGAACGCGCGCCCCTGTATGCCGCCTGCGCCGATGCAGCTTATGCCAACGAAACCACTCCGGCACAATGTGCCCAAGCCATCCGGGAGGGATTTGATGAAGCTATTCGTGCTTAACGGCCCCAATCTGAATATGCTCGGCATTCGTGAACCCGCCATCTACGGCGCCCAAACCTATGCCGATCTGGAAGCCTACGTAAAGGATGTCTGCAAACGGGAAAACATCGAGGTGGAGGTTTTCCAGTCCAACCACGAGGGCGTGCTGGTGGATATCATCCAGAGCGCATACGGAAAGGCGGACGGGATCGTGATCAATCCCGCTGCCTATACCCACACCAGCGTGGCGATCCTGGATGCCCTCAAAGCGGTGGCTCTGCCTGCGGTGGAGGTGCATCTGAGCGATGTGAGCCAGCGGGAAAGTTTCCGCCACATCAGCTATCCTGCCATGGCATGCATAGAACAGATCAAAGGTCTTGGTTTACAGGGATATGAAAAAGCCATTCTGCTTCTGAAGGAGCACCTGAAGCAGCTGTGATCGTCAGCAACGCCTGCATTCCCAACGGGTGCAGGCGTTATTTTTGTAAATTTCCTGCCGCATTGCCACAGATGGGATGAATCGGCACAGTTCCTTCGTATACTTGGTAGGAAAGGCAGAGGGTGCCATTCAGGGAATACGGAGGTTGGTTACATGAAGCGTCTGTTTGTTGCTTTAGCGGTGCTGGGTGTGCTTTGCGCTGCTGTTCTGGCAGCCTGCAACCTTTGGATGGTGCACAGCACCAACCCCGCGATCTATACATTGGACAATGCAGAGAATCTGGAAGCCGATTGCATCCTCGTGCTGGGCTGCGGTCTGCGCCGGGATGGGTATCCCAGCCAGATGCTGTGCGACAGGCTGGATGTGGCCATTGAGGCGTATCGGATGGGACTTGCCCCGAAACTGCTGATGAGCGGCGACCACGGCAGGGTGGAATACGACGAGGTAAATGCCATGAAGGATTATGCCATGGCAATGGGTGTTCCCTCTGAGGATATCTTCATGGATCACGCTGGTTTTTCTACCTATGAGAGCATGTACCGCGCCAAGGAGATCTTCCGGTGTGAAAGGATCATTGCCGTCACTCAGACGTATCACCTGCATCGTGCAATCGCCAATGCCCGGGCGATGGGCATGCATGCGGTCGGTATTGCTTCCGATCAGCGTACCTATGCGCGCCAGTGGTATTTTGATCTGCGGGAGGCGGCTGCCAGAGTCAAAGACACAGTATATGGTCTGGCGAAGCCCCAGCCCACCTGCTTGGGGAAAGCCATTCCCATCTTCGGCAATGGCGATGTGACCAACGACCGTTGACCGGTATTGCGCCGCTGCAATGCTGAAAAGTCTTGCGGCGGCATAATTGTATGGTTTAGAAAAAGAAATCAAAAAATATGAAAAAAGTTGTTGACAAAGAACCATGCTCGTTATATAATATCAAATGTTCCGCTAAGGAACGCAAACAACTGGGTGTAGCGCAGTTTGGTAGCGTGCTTGAATGGGGTTCAAGAGGCCGGAGGTTCGAATCCTCTCACCCAGACCAGAAAAACCGTTGCGATGCAACGGTTTTTTCTTTTGCTTTTTCGAATGTGTTCCCATTGTGTTTATGACAAAATTCCCGAAGCAAGATCTGCTTCGGGAATTTTCTTTTGGTACGCCCGGTGCGATTCGAACGCATGACCTTCAGAGTCGGAGTCTGACACTCTATCCAACTGAGCTACGGGCGCACATGCGCTTTTGACAGCCATAGAATCATAGCACATTCAAAAAGCAAAGTCAACCTTTACGGGCAATTTCGCCCAAAAGCGACGGAAAGACTGTTGAGGCGAAAGATTGTTTGTGATGAAAATGTGATTGAACTGTTGCCTTGATAATGGTATAATACTAGAGAATGAAAACGGAAATAGAATCGGCGGCTGCTGTAACCACTTTGCATCAGTATACCGTTTGTTTCCAAATACCGAGGATGGAGTGAGCGATCTTGAAGAAAAAACAGGACTGGCTGATTCTGGGCGCAATCGCAATTATCGCCGCGCTGCTGCTGGCGGGCACCAATCTGATCACCAAGGATCGTATCGCCGAACAGGCTTTGCTGGCGCAGCATGCATCCCGTTTGGTTGCATTGCCCGGTGCGGCAAATTTTGAAGAGGTCAAGGAAGAAGCCGAGGGCATCGACAATTGCTATGCCGGTCTGGCAGCCGATGGTTCCGTAATGGGGTATGTAACCCAGACCACAGCCAAGGGCTATGGCGGCGATATTGAAGTTATGGTCGGTGTGGATGCCAACGGCATTATTACCGGTCTTACCGCCGGCGGCAGCAATTTTTCCGAAACAGCCGGTGTGGGTACCCGTGTACAGGAAGAAGCATTCACCTCAACCTTCATCGGGCTCGACGCTACTCCTGTGGCAGGCGACAATGTGGAAACGCTTTCCGGCGCAACTATTTCCTCCAAGGCTGTCATCGGCGGCGCCGCTGTAGCATACGACCATGCGGTCGGTCATCTGGAATAACCGTTTTTCGGTGCGGCAGTTATCAGTACTGCCGCACTTTTTTTACAGAAAAAATATCAAAAATCCCTCTTGACAGAATAGGGGAGGGTGAATATAATATATTTTGTTGCGGATAAGCAATGGCTATAAGCCGATGGAGAGTTGGCTGAGTGGTCGAAGGCGCACGACTGGAAATCGTGTTTACGTTGATAGCGTAACTAGGGTTCAAATCCCTAACTCTCCGCCAAAGGGAAGCGGTGCATGGTGTAAGCATGAACTGCAGACCTCCGCAAGCCCCGAGGGGTGCAACCCTCGGGGCTTTTCTGCGCACTCTATACCCACTCTATACCGATATAGAGTAGTTTGGCAAATATTAAAAAACTGCGAAAAAAGAAGAAAAACGGAGAAACAAAGAGGTAAACCGGAAGATCTTCCGCAAAACGGAAGAAAACGGAGTTTGACAACCATCCGCAAACCGAATATATATTACTAAAGCTGAAATTGGGTTTTCCCTTTAGATAATATATATATATATATATTCAAAGTGGAACTCTGCCCGAAGCACTTCCACGAACCGCCCCCGAGGGGCTTTTTCTTTTGTCCAGGAGCGGAGGGTACCCAGATCGGCGGCGCCGATCGGCAGCCAGAGCGCCGGAGCAGCTGACGCCAACAGATCGAAAAAATGGAGATATTGAACGAAAACCCCCGTATTTCGACTACTTAAGTACAAAAATTGCAAGAAATTTGCAATATTGGCAGCCAAGATGCAAAAAAGAGGGGTTTTGTTTGGAATAGCAAAGCCCCCACGTTAGGCGCGTGGGGGCTTTGCTGCACACAGGTAGGACGTACAACCAGAGTATACCAGAACCGCCGCAGCAGTTCAATGCAGCACCGGCGCGCCGGTGCGCATTGTGTATGCCAGCAGGATAGAAAGCACCGCTTCCCGGTCGGCTTCGGCGATCTGGGCGAGCAGTTCGGTGCCTTCGGCTATGAATGCGATCTGAAGCAAACCGAACACCTCACGATCTGGGCAGAGGGCGGGAAAGGATCCTGTCAAGCTCTGCCAGCTCAGCCGGAGTATACCGTGGTATTTTGGAATGCTGAACAAGCTCATCGAAACTAAGCTGCCCTTCCAGCGGCTTGTGATCGGCGGGCAGCTGCTGCCTGTGCAGCTGCTGCCGCTGATCCTTCACATGATTGGGGAAGTTTGTGCCGGGGATCGGCTGCCGGCAGCGTCCATAGTGCGGGACCGGCAGCCGATCCGGAGCAGCTTCGCCCCGATCTGACGCACGCTGCCGCCGCCAGCGGCGGCGAGCCATGCTCCGCTGCCATGTGGACGAGCGGAAGTGTTTTGCACCTTCGCCGCGATCGAATTTCTTCTGTCCTGCGAATACGCACAGCTGCCACCGGGGAACCAGAGCGTTAACAGCCTGAACCCGCACCAGCACACCAACAGACGGATGCAGCAGCACCCAACGGCGAGCGGTCTGGTATGAACAGCCCCACTCCTTTGCAGCCTTACGCAGATTCCAGAAGTGCAGCTGAAAAAACTTCTGGTCTTGCGGCATGGTAAAAGCCCTGCCGGGATACGACTGGATGTCTGTACGATCTGAGACCCGCACCGGCACACACCCCCTTTATAAACAGCAGCCCGGAGGGCTGCAACCTGTTACCATGATACCGCCGAAACCCTTGCAGCGCAAGCGGTTTTATGAAAAGCATACCAGTAAAGCAAACAAAAGAGCGCACCCGTTTGGCTTAGGGTGCGCCCAAATGGCTATCACGAATCATCACGCATACCAATTATAGCACCAAATGCACGGTATGGCAACGGTTTTGTACACTTTCAGAAAAGTATACCAGAGAAAAGTATACCAGCGATGTGGAAAAACGCTGGTTCCGATCCGATGGCCAACATCAGACAGGACACATCCGGTCGGATCCAGCAACCATCACCGGCAGCGGCAGCCCTGCCCCTGCAGCGCTGCCGCCAACAGCACCGGCAGCAGCCACCAGAGCAGCCGAAGGGAACCCTTGCAGGATGCCGCACAATGGCCGGAGCAAGGGCGGCAGGCTGTGCCCTGCCCCCTTGCGCAGGGCAAAACAGGCGGCATCCTGGCAAGGGCTGCGGCAACCCCGGCAGCATCATGCAGGGGGGTGAGGGGGGCAGCAGCCCCCCACACAGCGGGGGTGAAGGGGGCGGCAAGCCCCCATAGAGCAGGGGGCAAAGGGGGGCGGCAGCCCCCTCATAGCGGGGGCGAAGGGGGCAGCAAGCCCCCAATACCGGGGCGGCGAAGCCTGCCCCGTCCGTGCGCAGGGGTAGAGGGGGCGGCAGCCCCCCTATGGAGCGAAGCGCAGCGCAGCGAACATGGGGTGGGACAGCCAAGAAAGGCGGTGTAGGGCTGTGGGGGTGAGGGTGCGCAGCCCCGAAAGTGAAGGATGGGCACGCGGGCCGCTTGCGGCCACGTGTGGCCACCTGAACGGCCCGGACAGCCCTGCCCGCCGACAGGAGCCCCCCGCCCCCTGCCCATATACCCCCTAGAGCGGAGCCCCCGCATCTAATGGAGCGCGGCCGGATAGGCCGCGCAGACCGCTTTTTTGGGGGGGAAGGAGGTTGGGGTGTGGGGTGCCGGTAGGGGGTGCGGGGGCTGAGCGGCGGGGAAGGGGAGGGGGAAGGGGGGCGACACCACCAGCACCGTGGGCGGGAACTGTATGCTTAAGACCCGCTCCGGAGAGCACAAAAAGCCCCCTCCGGAGAGGGGGCGAGGGTGTGCCGGTGCTGCCGATCGGCAGCGGCGGTAGTTGATCGATTTTCCTGTTTTTGTTGATCGCTTACGTTGGGAAGACCTTCAGATTATTGCCCAGATCGTAATTGATACCATACGAAACCAGATTGTAGATGATTGTATCGATCTCGCCGTGGGGCTTGTCCGGGCAGATTTCAGAAAGCGCTTTATGCATCATGCCGACCACGACAAGAAATTCTGCACTGATCGTATCGAGATTGCCATCTATGCTGGCAGTATTATCACAGACGCGTATCACGTTGACACCCCTTCCCGGTTTGTAGAGCTATTCAGCAGATGCAGTAAATATTGTTCCCAGCAGGAGGTGCAGTCGGCACAGCCATCGTCTTCTGCATCCCTGCACAGATGGAATTCCTGCCGCTCTGGGCATTCATCATGGAGGATTGCCAGGGCAGCATGATACAGGTCGTATTGCATAGTAACCGCCTTTCTTTGACCATCTCATGAATAGATGTGATGCGTAACAAATTCGTGGTATGTATCTTCAGACAAGATACCATCTCTGAAATGCTGTGTAAGCTCCTGGAGTGTTGGCAGATTCTTTTGGTAGTACCCCGGTCGATAGCCAGGGCGATCACGAAAGGCAGCGCACGCCCGGTTGAAATCGGCAGCGGTTTTGCTGCCCAATATAATTTGCCTATCGATTACGGCTTTGGCATATGCCCACGTTGGGCGGGGTGCATGCTCTGCTGTGTATTCCAGTGCGGCACATAGCAGCGAAGGGTCGGCGATTTCCAATTGCTTCGCCATCTGCAACCGGACAGACGGCGCAGCCGGATAGCCCAACATACTTCTGTAACATTCAAGGACGATTGTGGGAACGGGAGTTCTTGCGCATGATGTAGTGATTGCCATTTTGGGAAAACCTCCGCATAATGTACCCATGCAAGGCATGGGGAGGGCAGAAAAATGCGGACGGGTGAATACCTTGATTTGTGGATGGAAACCTATGTGATACCGAAACGAGCACCCAGCACAGCGGCTTGTTACCGGCGAGCTATCGCGGCGTTTCCCCCGCAGCTCCTTAACATGGAGCTGGAGCAGCTCAACGGGCTCCACATCCAAGCGGCTTTGAACCGCAAAGAGAGTAAGCACCCCAGAGCAGCGCAGCTGATGTATGCAACGCTGAATTGTGCCATGAGCAGGGCTGTACGTTTGCGCCTGATCCGGTATAGCCCCATGGATGGCGTAGACAAGCCAGCACACAAGCCGCGAAAAACGGCTGTTCTTTCAGCTGATGAGCTGGCCCGCTATCTGGTAGCTGCCAAGAGCAGCGACCACTACCCGCTGTTGCTGTTGATGGCTACCTGTGGACTGCGCCGGGGGGAAGCCCTTGGGGCAACATGGGCAGCCATAACCGGGGATGAACTGCACATAACCCAACAGCGGCAGAAGGCAGCCGGGAAGCTGGCAACCAGACCGCTTAAGAGCGAGAGCAGCAACAGGGTTATACCGCTGCCGTCTGCTGTCCTGGCAGAGCTTCGAGCGTGGCCGCATAGATCGCTTGCCGGGTGGATCCTCGACACCACGCCGGACAAACTGTACAAGGCACATCTGAAGGTGATAGCCTGGGCACAGCTGCCGAAGATCTCTTTGCATGGGCTTCGGCATTCCATGGCCGCCGCCATGGCAGCCGATGGGACACCCATAAAGATCTTACAGGGCATTCTTGGGCACAGCCATTACCAGCTGACCGCCGATTTGTACGCCGATCACATCCGTTCGGATGCGTACCGGGCAGACCTTGAGCGGCTCTCCGGAAGGGTGCTTTTTGGTATCGGTTGTCAAGGTACGGGAAACCAAGGCGGCGTAAGGGTTTGAGCCGATTTCCGGCGCACGACTGGAAATCGTGTTTACGTTGATAGCGTAACTAGGGTTCAAATCCCTAACTCTCCGCCAGATAAAAAACCTTGTATCAAAACGATACAAGGTTTTTTCTTTTGCAACCGGGCACCCCGGCAGCCGTATCCTATATTATTGTCCCCGTTTGCAGCGCGCAAAAGGTTGACGTGTACAATAAAAGTCTGTATACTCATTATGATGTGATGAGTCGTATCCATCATTGTGTTCAGACGCTTTTGTCAGCTTACTACAAAGCCGCAGGAATGGATTGCCGGAGCGGCTTCCCGAATAGGTGATATGATGATACGTAAGAATCAGAAAACCATAAACCAGCTCAATGCCATCAGCGACGGCTGCCTTGTGCTGCTTTCTTACGTTTTTTCGTCCTGGCTCTGGCTGGATGTGATCAAAAACGAAAACAACATGGCTTCCCTGGATACGCTGTTCAGCCATATGGGCTTTACGGCGGTTGTTTACGCTGCATGCGTGGTCATTGTTATGTCGTTTTTCCGCATGTACCGCACCAGCCGCCTGAACAAACCGACCAAGGGCCTTAAAAAAGTTCTCATTGCCAACGCCATCTCGCTGGTAACCGCTGCCGCATTGCTCTATTTGTTCCGAATGGAAGATTTCTCCCGCGGTGTTCTGGCGGTTTTCTACGTTACCAGCTGTTCTGTACTGATCGTTAAGCGCTTGCTGTTGCTGTTCTTTTTGCGCAACATCCGCTCCAAGGGCTATAACCTGAAGCATGTGGTGGTCATCGGCAGCGGCAAACTGGCAGACCGTTATGTGGAAGCGATCCGGGCGGATGAGGCACTGGGTATGCACGTTAAAGAAGTGATCCGCGACATGAACGATCTGGAAAGCCGTATGGAAGAACTTCTGCACGACAGCGGCGTGGACGAAGTGGTCGCTGCCCTTGAACCCGCCGAAACCGGTTATATCGTAGAGATCATTCAGCATTGCGAAAAGTGCGGCACCAAGGTAAGCGTTATTCCTTCCTATAACGATGTTATCCCGACTCAGCCCTCCATCAGCGTTATCAAAGATCTGAAGCTGATCCAGCTGCGAACCACCCCTCTGGATGAGCCGCTCAATGCAGCCATCAAGCGCGGCTTTGACGTGGTCGCCAGTCTTCTGCTCATCCTTCTGTCCAGCCCCCTTATGCTGATTGCTGTCATCGGCGTTAAGCTGACCAGCCCCGGCCCGGTGCTGTTCAAGCAGGAGCGTGTGGGCCTGAACAAAAAGACCTTTACCATGCTCAAGTTCCGCAGTATGCATGTAAATGCTGAGCAGGATACCGGCTGGAGCAAAGCCAAGGATAACCGCCGTACCCGTTTCGGTGCATTTATCCGAAAAACCAGTATCGACGAGTTGCCCCAATTCTTCAACGTGCTCAAAGGCGATATGAGCCTTGTCGGTCCCCGTCCGGAGATCCCCTTCTATGTGGAGCAATTCCGCGAGACGATCCCGCTGTATATGGTCAAAAATCAGGTGCGTCCCGGCATCACCGGCTGGGCACAGGTGAACGGTTACCGCGGCGATACCAGCATCGAAGAACGCATCAAGCACGATCTCTGGTATATCGAAAACTGGAGCATCAGTCTTGATATCTCCATCATTTTCCGAACCGCTTTCGGCGGTATGATCAATCAGGAAAAGAACTGATCCTGAATCCGAGCAAAGGAGCCGATGCCTTGCATCGGCTCCTTTGCTGTTTGGCACACCAAAAGAACAGCCCGGCTCTTGCGCTTGCAGCAGTATGTTGGTACAATGCTGCCTTGCAGGGAGGTGTTGCATATGCAAAAGAAAGCAAATCTTGCATTGATCGGCTCTATGGTCATCTTTGGAACCATCGGAATTTTCCGCCGCTACATCCCGCTGCCTTCAGGTCTCATTGCCTGTGCGCGAGGGCTGATCGGTATGCTGTTTCTGCTGTTGTATATCCGTGCCAAGGGCATTCGCATGGACGGGGAAACGCTGCGCAGGAACGGCTGGAAGCTTTTTATTTCCGGTTTGTTTTTGGGCTTCAACTGGATTCTGCTGTTCGAAGCCTATCGCTATACCACTGTGGCTGTTGCGACGCTGTGCTACTACATGGCGCCTATTCTGATCATTCTGGTTTCCCCAATTCTGTTCCGTGAAAAATTGACGGGCTGGAAGTTGCTGTGCGTTGCCGCGGCGCTGGCAGGCATGGTGCTGGTTTCGGGCATCACCCAGCCGGGCGGGCAGGGGAGTAATCAGGGGTTGGGCATTGCTTTGGGGTTGGGAGCTGCGGTTCTGTATGCCAGTGTTGTGCTCATCAACAAAAAGATCAATGGGGTTGCCCCATACGATAAAACCATTGTTCAGCTGGGTACGGCGGCAGTTACCATTCTGCCCTACACCCTCCTTAGCGAGCAGGCAGACCCAGGCGCGTTTTCTGTGCTGACGGTTCTTTGCCTGTTGTTGGTAGGCATCGTTCATACCGGCGTGGCCTATGCGCTGTATTTTGGCGCGGTGACTGATGTTAAGGCGCAAACGGCGGCGATCCTCAGCTATCTGGACCCTGTTGTGGCGATCCTGCTGTCTGCGCTGCTGCTTGGCGAAACCCTCACCCTGCACGGCTTGATCGGTGCGGTACTGGTGCTGGGTGCAGCATTTTTGAGCGAGGTGCAGCCCGGTCTGCGGAACGGGAAAGCAGAATGATCCAAACGATAAGACCCGCCCGGCAGCCGTTTGCGCTGCGGGCGGGTCTTTCTGCCGCTTACGAAAGTCTGCCTGCGGGCAGGCTTTGTTCGATATGAAGCTCGTTATAGCCGGTGTCCTCGTCATAGGCTTTGGAAAACGTCAGACCGTCAAGTTCGCAAAGCACCACTTCGGCAGTGGTGTTCACAATGCAGCCGGGCAGCAGATGCCCGCCCAGTACGCTCATATCCTCCCGGCTGAAGCTGATATGCAGATGGCATCGTGCTTCGCTTACTGTGCCCGTCAGACTGACGATCTCCAACCGTTCGCTGTACTCCTGTCCGGTAATGCCGTCTGCCGAGCGGATCGCAGCTTCACTTACACAGCCGACACAGCAGGCGGCGTAGCCCGCTTGAATATGTTTCTCCCGGCAATACCCGGCGATGCTCTCCAGCAGATCTGCGCCTCTGTGCAGGCGAAATACATGGTGCTTCACTTCTTGCTCCTCCTGTATTGCAGCGCGCTGTCGATAAACCCTTCGAACAGACGGAGGGATGCGGGATCGCTCATTCGTTCCGGGTGCCATTGCACTGCCAGCCGGAAAGGGTGCCCGGTGTGTTCGATGGCTTCCACAACACCGTCCTCGCTGAAAGCAACGGCACGGTAGCCTCTGCCTGTCTTTTGCACCGCCTGGTGGTGCATGGAATTGACGGCAAGCACATCTGCACCCAACAAATCCCGCAATTGGGAAGCAGTCTCCAGCCGAACACTGTGCGCGGTTGCGTTTACGGAATCATCCTGACTGTGCCCAAGCAGCTGCACACCATCGGAACGGTACTGAGTCGGCAGATCCTGATACAGTGTACCGCCTGCCGCCACGTTCATCACCTGCAAACCGCGGCAGATGCCGAGTACCGGCATGGGGCGGCGGCTGTCGGCAGCCCGGATCAAAGCAAACTCCAGTTGATCCCGTACGGGAATGATCTCGCCGATCTCCATGACCGGCTCTTGGCCGAAATGTCTGGGATCCACATCACCGCCTCCCGCCAGCAGCAGCCCGTCCAGCGCATCCATGCATTGCTCAATGGCGGCTTCACTCATGTGGGGGTTCAGCAGCAGGGGAATGCCGCCCGCTGCAGAAACAGCGTTGAAATAGGTCTGCAGCAAAAACACTCTGGGTTCTTTGGTCTCAATGCTGCCGGATATGCCGATCAGCGGCATGGTTGCCATAGGCTGTTCATCCTCTCTGTTGATCTATCCGTATTATACGCTGCTTTGGCGGGAAAAGAAACTGTTCGTTTACACAGCATAACAAAACATAATTTAAGCAATAACAAACCAGATTTACATTGAAATATTGCAAAGGTTGTTGTATTATGATAACGGTTCAATACCCATCAAAATGTGTGCGCTGGGAGGATAAACGATGGAACTCATGAATATCTATGCCTTTGCAGACGAGGCCTCCGGACGGATCGACGGCCAGATCGAAGCAATGCGCCGAAACGGTCTGAACGGTTTGGAGATCCGCGGTGTGGATGGTCAGAACATTTCCGATATCACATTGGAAAAAGCCGGAGAAGTACGCCGTAAGCTGGACGACGCCGGACTTGTTTGCTGGTCCATGGGTTCGCCCATCGGTAAGATCGGCATCACCTCCGACGAATTTCCTGCCCATCTGGATAAGCTGCGCCATACTCTTGAACTGGCGGATGTGCTGGGCGCAAAGAACCTGCGCATGTTTTCCTTTTATGTTGCCGATGGGCAGCAGGAGCAATACCGCAATAAGATCATCGATCAGATGGGGCAGATGCTGGAAGTTGCTAAAGGCAGCGGTGTAGCCATGTGTCACGAGAACGAGAAGGGCATCTACGGCGATGTGGCCTCCCGCTGCCACGAGCTGCTGTCGGTCTTCCCGGAACTGCAGGGTATTTTCGATCCCGCCAACTTTATCCAGAGCGGTCAGGATACGGTGGAGGCATGGCGGTTGCTGGGCCGCCGCATCAAGTATCTGCATATCAAGGATGCTTTGGCGGATGGCAAAGTCGTTCCTGCTGGCAAGGGCATTGGCGAGGTAAAGCAGATTCTGGACAACTTCCGGGCAAACGGCGGCAATGCGGTCACCCTCGAGCCCCACTTGAGTGTTTTTGACGGTCTGAAGGGGCTGGAGCAGGCCGGTGCAAGAACGCAGATCGATGCCTATTGCTACGAAAGCAGCGACGCCGCTTTCGATGCCGCCTGCAATGCCCTCAAAGAACTGCTTTGATCTTTCGGGAACGAAAAGCTTCTGTTCCGAAAAGGATATCTGTTACGCAAAGGAGAAATCTACAATGAAAAGACTTACTGCCGCTCTGCTGTGCCTGATCCTGCTGGCGTTGGTGCCCGTATCCTCTTTGGCTGTGGGCGAATCCGGCAAGACCAAAGATGATTATGTTTGCCTCAACAGTCTTACCGAGCCCTACGGCTTTCTGATGGGCGCCAGCTTCAACTATAAACAGGCGACTTCCGACCCCACCTATCTGGATTTTGTCAAGACTCACTTTGCTTCTCTCACCTGCACCAACGAGACCAAAGCTTATTCGCTTCTCAATCAGAGCGGCTGCAAGGTCTCCAAGGACGGTATGCCCATTATGAATTACTATCAGGCGGACAAAATGGTGCAGTGGGCACGGGACAACGGGCTGAAGGTGCGCGGTCATGTGCTGGTCTGGGATGCCTATATGTGCGACTGGTTCTTCCGTGAAGGCTACGACAGCAACGCTCCTTATGCTGATCAGGAAACGATACGCGCCCGTACCCGCTCCTACATCGAGCAGGTCATTACCCATTTTGAGGAAAAGTTCCCAGGCACTATCTTTTGCTGGGATGTTGTCAACGAAGCCATCGGCGACAGTGCAAAGGAGTGGGATGGCAAGGATGCCCGCCATCTCCGCACCATCCGCAGCGGCAATGACAATCTGTTCAAAACCTATCTTGGCGACGATTATGTAGAGTTTTCCTTCCTCTGCGCCAAGGATACCGTAGAGAAACTGGGTGCGGATATCAAGCTGTTCTACAACGATTACAACATGTTCTTCAACGATAAGCGTCAGGCTGCCCTTGCGCTGGTGGAATCTATCAATACCTATGCAACGGACGAAAACGGTGAATACCGTAAACTGATCGACGGCATCGGTATGCAGGGCTACATCGGCGGCTACGGCAAGCAGCAGGATTGCATGGAGGATTCTCACATCACCCGTATTCAGGCATCCATCAATCTGTATGCCCGCGCCGGTATGGAGGTGCATATCACCGAGATGGCCGTGCGCAATTTCCAGGACGATGAAGCAACCGTTGCCCTGCACGCCGATTTCTATGGCCGTCTGTTCGAAATGTTCAAGCAGGTCAACTCCGGCGAGACCAAACCCCTTACCTGTGTAGCTATCTGGGGCGTGATGGATGCGCCCACCGCCACCGGCTACAACTATAACCTGATCAGCCCCTACGGCGGTCTGATCACCGAAAAGTACGAGATCAAGAACTCCTTCGATACCGTACATGCCGTTATGAGCAAATAATCCGTCCGGCTTCCGGACGGCATGGAGGCACAGACGATGAAAATCGGTGTTTGCTACTATCCTGAGCACTGGGACAGGGAACTCTGGGTCAAGGATGCAGATCTGATGCAGCAGACCGGCGTAAAGCTGGTGCGGTTGGCAGAGTTTGCCTGGTGCCGTCTGGAACCCCGGGACGGGGAATTCGACTTTGCATGGCTGGACGAAGCCATCGCTATCTTTGCTGCCCGAAGCATCGAAGTGGTGCTGTGTACGCCCACCAGCTGCCCGCCATTGTGGCTGTATGAAAAACATCCCGACATCGTACATGTGGAGAAGGATGGTACGCCCACCCGACTGGGCGTCCGCAGCCACCGCTGTGTTACGAATCCGGTTTTTCTCGCATATGCAGACCGTATTACCAAAGCTATGGCCGAACACTACGCCGATGAACCCGCTGTAACCGGCTGGCAGATCGATAACGAGCTGGAAGCCTATTTCTGTTACTGCGAGCATTGCATCGGCAAGTACCGCCAATGGCTCAAAGAAAAGTATGGCACGCCGGATGCGCTGAACAAGGCCTACGGCAACGTGGTCTGGAGCGGGGAGTATTCCTCCTGGTCGCAGATCCAACCGCCCTACGGCAGCTTGCCCCATGCATGGCAAAACCCTGCCTATATGCTGGATTTCTACCGCTTCTGCTCCGATAATGTGATCGATTTCAGCAATCGGCAGGCGCAGCTGCTGCGGCAGTACTGTCCGGGCAGACCCGTCACCACCAATGTGTGGTTCTGCGAGCACATGCCGGATTTCTACAAGCAGTTCGGCGCTCTGGACTTTATTTCCTACGACAACTATCCCGCCACCCGTCTGCCGGAGGATCCCGAAGCGTGCTATTCCCATGCCTTTCATCTGGATCTGATGCGGGGCGTAAAGCGCAAGCCCTTCTGGATCATGGAACAGCTCAGCGGCGGCAAGGGTTGCTGGATGCCTATGGAAAAGCCGCCCCAGCCGGGGATGATCATGGGTTATGCGTTGCAGGCTTTTGCACACGGGGCAGATACGGTGGTGCATTTCCGCTGGCGTACAGCCAATATCGGCGCGGAAATGCACTGGCACGGATTGCTTGACCATTCCAATGTGCCGGGGCGGAGGTTCCGGGAATTTACGTCCCTCTGCGAAACCGCCAACACTCTGGAAGCTCTGCAGGGAGCGGAGCAGAAAGCGGATGTGGCGATCCTGTTTGCTTTCGACAACGAATACGCCTTCAAGATCCAGCCCCAGACCGAGGGGTATTACTATCTGGAGCAGCTCCAGCGGCTGCACCGGGCGTTTACCGGGCTCGGGCTCAATGTGGATGTGATCGGGCAGCACGAAGCACTGGACGGATACCGGATCGTATGCGCACCGGAGATGTATGTGACCGAGCCTGCTGTGGTGGAACGTCTGGAGAGGTTCGCACAGCAAGGCGGTACGGTCATCGTCACCACCCGCAGCGGTGTAAAGGATGCCCACAACAACGCCGTTATGGCGCAGCTTCCCACAGCCTACTGCCGGATGACCGGCGTGCGTGTGGCAGAGTATGTGCCCATCGGCTGGGATCAAATCCCTGTTCGTTTTAAAGACGGAACCGACCTGCCTGCCAAGCAATGGTGCGATGTGCTGGAAGTGGATACGGCGCAGGTACTGGCGCGGTACACCGGCGATTATTTCGCCGGTTCGCCTGCTGTCACACGGAATGAATATGGCTTGGGAACCGTATACTATATCGGCACAGTCGGCACACAGCCTCTGTATGACCATGTCATCAGGCAGGCGGTCGAGTTGGCAGAGCTGCCGTACATACCGGGCATTCCGCCCAGGGTGGAGATCACCACCCGCAGCGGCGGCGGCAAAGAGGTACGGTTTGTTTTTAACAACGACAGCAAGCCCAAAGCATTTACGCTGGAAGGCGAAGCAGTGGAACTGGAAGCCTTTGAAATGAAAATAATCCTTTGCTCAAAAGCATGAAAAAGAGCAGGCAGCCGAAATGAGCTGCCTGCTCTGTGCGATTCTCCGATTACTTCTGAGAACCGCTCATGGCGCGTTCTGCCTGCTCGATCAGACGCTTTACCATGTAACCGCCGATGTAGCCGGCCTGGCGGCTGGGCATATCGCCGTTGTAGCCCTGCTTCAGGTTGATGCCAAGCTCATTGGCGATCTCAAACTTCATGTTGTTCAAAGCCTGCTTGGCTTCGGGCACAACAACGCTGCCGGAGTTGTTGCTGGAATTGTTGTTGCCGGTGTTCTGCTGGTTCTGATACATAGAGCATATCTCCTTTTCTACATTACAGATCGCGATCAGTTGTTCGTGCCACCCTTGCCGGCCATCTGCTGCTCGGCCTGCCGGATCATCTTTTTGACCATGTAGCCGCCTACATAGCCGTTTTCACGGGCGGTCAGGTCGCCGTTGTCGCCCTGCTTAAGGTTGATACCCAGCTCCCGGGCGATCTCGTATTTCATGTTGTCGAGGGCTGCGCGGGCTTCGGGCACGGTCGCCTGTTTGCTGCTTTGTCCGTTGGTCATGCGTTTTCACCTCCTTGTGCGGTACATCGCTATTTTGACCTGTGCGTGGGAAAATACGCTGCCAATTCTTATCTGCCGCAAAACTTCAGAAAAAATCAAAAAAGAGTATTGACTTTTTCCGGCGATAGGCTATAATAATACACGATTCTTTGGAAACCTATGCCGAAGACAGCGGGTCAAGCCGAAAGGCACGTAATGAACGAAAGTTCCCCCGCCGAGGTGTAAGGCGGGAGTAATCCCCTTGCGACATGTTCGCCCTTGCGCCTGCAAGGGTTTTCTTTTTGGAATCGAACAGATTTCGAAGAAGGAGGTGCACCCCCGTGAGCAAGAATCTTGAGATCAAGAAGCAAGTCGTCAGCGACATCGTTAAGAAGTTCCAGGATGCCCAGAGCGTGGTTATCGTTAAGTACAGCGGTCTGACCGTAGAAGACGCTACCGCCCTGCGCGCCCAGTTCCGTGCCAATGGTGTGGACTACGTTGTTCTGAAGAACACCCTCGTCCGCCGCGCACTGCAGGAGCTGAACATCGAAGGTCTGGACGAGGTTCTCAACGGCCCCTCCGCTTTTGCCTTTGGCATGAGCGATCCCGTAAGCCCCGCCAAGATCGTCAGCGACTTCATCACCAAGAAGAAGAACGAAAGCCCCATCGAGATCAAGGCCGGTCTGCTCGGCACCGAGCTGATGGACGCAGCCCAGATCAAGGCACTGGCCGACGTGCCCAGCCGCGAAGTACTGCTTGCCCGCCTGCTTGGCAGCCTGCAGAGCAGCGTCGCTGGTTTCGTACGCGTTCTGGACGCTATTGCCAAGAAGGACGGCGAAGCCGCTCCCGAAGCCTGATTAGCGCTTCAAACTTCCTGTACTTACAACCTAATTTGAATGGAGGATATTATCATGACTCACGCTGAAATCATTGAGATGATTGAGAAGATGACCGTTCTTGAGCTGAACGATCTGGTTAAGGCCCTGGAAGAGCACTTTGGTGTTTCCGCTGCCGCTGCTGTTGTTGCTGTTCCCGGTGCTGCCGGCGCTGCCGCTGCTGCTGAGGAAGAGAAGACCGAGTTCGACGCCATCCTGAAGGATGCCGGCTCCGAGAAGATCAAGGTCATCAAGGTTATCCGCGAGCTGACCGGTCTGGGCCTGAAGGAAGCCAAGGACTTCGTAGAGTCCGCTCCCAAGGCTATCAAGGAAGGCGCTTCCAAGGAAGAGTGCGAGAAGATCAAGGAAAAGCTGGCCGAAGTCGGCGCTACCGTCGAAATCAAGTAAGCTTTGCCAAACAAAAGGCCGTCTGCCATGTGCAGACGGTCTTTTTTGTTGTGTATATGCCTGAGGGATGTTATACAGTCAAATCCGCATAGAGATGGGGGACGATCTTTTGCAGAACCTCCGGCGACATTTCCACCTGCGTACCGATCTTACCGCCGCTGAAAAGAATGGTATCAAACAATTGCGCTGTTTCGTCGATAAAGGTGGGAAACGCTTTTTTCATCCCAATGGGAGAACAGCCGCCGTGTACATACCCTGTCAGCGGAAGCAGATCCTTGCTTTTGAGCATGACGATACTTTTTTCTTTTGCAGCAGCTGCGGCTTTTTTCAGCGACAACTCCTCTGCAACGGGTATCATGAACACATAGTGCTTACCGCTTGCTCCGGTGGTGACCAGCGTCTTGAACACATGGTCGGGGTCCTGAGACAGTTGTTGCGCTACCTCAATACCGCTCAGCGCACCGTCGGGTGCGTCGTAATAGTGAAAGTGATAGGGAAGATGCGCCCCCTCCAGAAGGCGCATCACATTGGTTTTTTGTTCCATCGCGGATCCTTTCCCGGCGAGGTTGCCGGTGCGGTTATTGCATGTTGTCGGGCGGCAGCGTCTGGGTGGGAGCGCCGCATTTGAGACAGGGCGTTTTGTCCCGATGGTTGCCCAGTTCGGAATAGGGGAAGCTGCCCTGCAACGGCAGGTATTGTTCGTACACGCTGGGACAGTATTGATCCATGTGGTACATGCTTCCCCCGTTGGGGTTGTAGTACAGCAGCTGGGACGCAGGCGGCGCAGGAGTTACGGTCTGCCTTGGGGGTAGGGACCAGTTTTTTGCAGCCGTGTTTTTGGAGTCGTTAACGGTGTTGGTTTCCTCTTTGTTGGTTACCTGATCGTTGCTGGCGAGCGAATTGGGGTCCACATACCATTGTCCGCCTTCGTTGACCATCAGAACCATAAAACGGTACAGGGTCGGATCCTTGCCGTTGTTTTTGTCGATGTTGGCGGTCATGGTCACGGTTCGGCTGCTGTCGCTGTCGGAACCGGATATCTCCTCAATGTTGTAGCTCAGGGGCGTGCGGTTGCCCAGCATCACAAACAATTTGTTGGATGGATTCTCCTGTGCCTGCGTCCAACTGGGCTGCACAAGGCTCAACGCCTCCTCGACCCGTTGGCCGGACCAGTAAGTCATAAAAGCCTCCAGACGAAGCTGTGCATCGGATACGGGCACCGGTGTGGGTTCGGGTTCAGGGGTGGGCGTAAAGGTGGGCTGGGCAGCGGGAACATTGTTCGCGGAGAGCCCGGCTGCATACTGGTCTGTCTGTGCCGTCTGCGCTGTCTGCTGCTGAATGCCGGGGTTGTTCTGAAAATTTTTCGTATCGGCGTTTTGTCCCTGAAACAGCATTACAAAGATGATGATCGCTGCCAGTGAGTAACCAAGGGTCACGGCGATCCTTGTATTGGGCTTGAACAGGGAGCGGTACCAGATGATACCGATGGCAGCGATGCACAGCACGATAAAGAGGTAGCGAAGAACCTGAAAGCTGTTGGGCACCATCAGACAGGGCACGAACAGCACCGGCAGCAGAACGAAGAGGAACAATTTCCGGATCGTTTCCATGTCCAGGGGCTGCCCGCTTTTCTGAGAGGACTGGGAAGGGGGCTGAGACCCGACAGGCGCAGTATAAAACGGCTGCTGTGCTGCGGAAACTTCAAAAGGATTGGAATAAGCGGCCGGCTGAACAGTTGGTGATGCGGGGGTTGCACCGCTGCGTGGTTGCTGTGCACCGGACGGTTCGCCTGTCACAGGTGTGGAAAAGATGTTTTGCGGCGGCTTAAATCCTTGTGCGTGCACAGAAAACGGACCATTCTGCACCTGCTGATGCTGATTGCTCAGCGGCGGAAGATTCTGCTTGGGAGGTTGACCAAAAACAGGCGCGGTATTCTGCATTCCGTACATGCCTGTGTTCTGCATCTGAGGCGCAGGGGAGAAGTTCACCGACCCGGACGGAACGTTGCTCATTCCCATGGGCTGGGCGGGAGGCACAGAAGTGCCGAAAAGTTCCGCAACAGGCGGTACAGGCGGCGTACCCAGCGCAGATACGGAAGAAGCGGGCTGCTGCGCTGCGTCCGGCTGTGCGGGCGCAGTGGCTGCGGTAAAATCGGGCTTTTCTGCATAGGGCTGCGCTGCTTTTCGGAAGAAGCTGCGCTTGTTCATTGTAAAGGTGGGATTCACCGAATATCTGGAGCGGTTGCCGTTCATGCTGCATCTCCTTGTATCGTGCAAATTGCATAAGGGTTGGCAAATAATCTGATTACCTTCCCTATTATAACACATATTGCACATTTGTAAACTATGAAAACCAAAAAGCACAACGTTTTTGCATATCGTTCAATAAAAACAGAAATATAAATGTAACAAAATAAGGATTGTTTTTTTCGTAGTCAATCAGTTGCGTAACGGGGGTTTATCATGTATAATTACCATGACCTGTCTATGTGCATGTAGCGTAGCAGGCATTGTGGGCGGCATTCCGCCGGCAAGGAGGCAGAAACAAATGGAATGCAAGATCAAGAATGATATAGGCACTATCTATATCACCGAGGATGTTATGCTTAAGGTGGCCGGTTATGCGGCGCTGGAGTGCTACGGTATTGTGGCTATGTCCTCCAAGCGCGCGAAAGACGGCCTTGTACAGTGGCTCGGCAAGGAGAATCTCTCCAAAGGTATCCAGATCAGAATGGTGGAAGATATGCTGGATGTAGATCTGTTCATCATCGTGGAGTACGGCATTTCGATTGCGGAAGTTTGCAAGACCATCGTGGACACGGTGCGCTACAAGCTGGAAAGCATGACCGGCGTCAAGGTTCGCCGCGTCAATATCTCAGTTGAAGGCGTCCGCGTCTAAAATACGAACGTATCGGGAGGAAGAACCGTGATTCAGACTAAGACGATCGATGGTGTGCTGCTGCGCGATATGGTGCTTGCCGGTGCAGCGCTGCTGGAAAAGAACCGCGAAGCGGTTGATGCTTTGAACGTTTTCCCCGTGCCGGACGGCGATACGGGCACCAATATGAGCCTGACCATGTCTTCTGCTACCAAAGAGGTGAGCCAGAAGGAATATCTGAATGCCGGCGAAGCCGCCGCAGCCGTGGCCAAAGGCGCGCTGAAGGGCGCCCGCGGCAACAGCGGTGTTATCACTTCTCAGCTTTTCCGCGGCTTCAGCAAGGCATTGGATGGGGTGGAGCGTATTACCCCCGTCCAGTTTGCTGCCGCCCTCAAGAAGGGTGCGGAAACTGCCTATAAGGCTGTTATGAAGCCCAAGGAAGGCACCATTCTTACCGTTGCCCGCGTTATTGCAGAAGAGGCCGTGAAGCAGGCCGAGCGTGCACCGGAAGATTACGATGCCCTTTTCCGCAACATCCTTTCTACCGGTGATACCATTCTCAAGAAGACCCAGCAGATGCTGCCTGCCCTTACCCAGGCCGGCGTTGTGGATGCCGGCGGCCGCGGTCTGCTGCTCATCTACATGGGCTATGCCGCCTGCCTGCGTGGCGAAGAGATCCCCGCCGAAAAGATGGACTTTTCCGGCGACGGCGAAGCCAGCTTCGAAGATGATCACGAGGCATTGGGCGAGATCAAATACGCCTACTGCACCGAGTTCTGCATTCAGAACCTCTATCCCGACAGCCTGGAAGAGGATATCGATTCCTTCCGCCGTCGCCTGAACCGCATCGGCGATTGCGTGCTGGTGGTGGGCGACCTCAGCTTTGTCAAGGTGCACGTTCATACCAACGAACCCGGCAAGGCTCTGGAATACGGTCTCAGCCTGGGCGAGCTGGTCAACCTGAAGATCGAGAACATGGTGCAGCAGCGCCGCGATAAGCAGGAAGAGCAGAAGAAGCAGGAAGAAGAAAACGCTCCTCTCAAGGAATACGGCATGGTGGCTGTTTCTCTGGGCGAGGGCTTCGGTCATATTTTCACCGATCTGTCCGTGGACCATGTGGTCGAGGGCGGTCAGACCATGAACCCCAGCATCGAAGACCTGTCCGAGGCCGTTAACAAGGCTCATGCCAAAACGGTTTTTGTGCTGCCCAACAACGGCAACGTTATTCTGGCTGCTCAGCAGGCCGCTCAGCTGTGCGAAGACAAGAACGTGATCGTCATCCCCACCAAGAATGTGGCGATGGGTATTGCCGCCGCTATTGCCTTCCAGCCCGAAGCATCTCCCGAAGATAACGCTGCCCGTATGGAAGAAGCCGCCCAGCGCGTGCGTACCGGTACGGTTACCTATGCCGTACGCGATACCGAGTACGAAGAGCTTCACATCAAGGAAGGCGACATTATCGGTCTCTATAACGGCAAGATCTGCACCGTGGGCAGCAGCGTTCACGAAGTGACCCGCGACCTGATGCAGCAGATCATCACCGAGGATGACGAGCTGATCACCGTATACTACGGCAAGGACGTTTCCGAGGAAGACGCACAGACTCTGACCGATGAACTGGCCGATCTCTACGACGATTGTGATGTGGAGATGCAGATGGGCGGTCAGCCTCTCTATTACTATCTTATTTCCGTGGAGTAAGCATGGAACTTGCAAGCCTTCACGGTATTGGAAAAAACCGACTACAAGCCTTACACGCAGCGGGGATCGACTCGTTGCGTGATCTTTTATATGCTGTACCGGTCAAGTACAGGGATACCGGAGCCTGTGCCCTGATCGCCGATGCACGGGAGGGTGAGCGTTTCACCTTCGAACTGGTCCGTGAGGGCGAAGCAAAGCTGAACCGATACGGGCAGCGCAGCCGGGTAACGTGCACATTCGCCGACGACAGCGGACGGATCACCGCCTGTTGGTTCAATCAGCCATGGATGCGGGAGAATCTGAACAAGACGCTGCGTATCAGGCTGCATGGAACCATAGCCGTGCATGCGGGCAAGAAACAGCTCATCAACCCCACGGTAGAAAAAGAGTTGGGGATATGCCCTGTATACCGTCCCATAGAAGGGCTGCCCCATAAAATCCACGAGGATATCGTTGCACAGGCGCTCGCTTATGTAGAGCAGCTGTGTCCGGAGATTTTGCCGGAAGGCGTTATCAAGCGCCATGGGCTGTGCAGCGGGGCAGAGGCGATCCGGCTTTTGCATCAGCCCACCTCCATGGAAGATGTACAACGGGGTCAGCGCAGATTTGCCTTTGAGCAGATGCTGCTGTATCAGGCGGCGGTTCTTGGTGTAAAGGACATGCGCAGGGCAGGACGGTCGCTGGAGATCCGTCAGGGCGATACAGCCCTGTTCTGGCAGAAGATGCCCTTCCAGCCCACAGCGGCGCAGCGCCGCACCCTGCGGGAAATCGCAGAGGATCTGAACGGCTCCAGAGCGATGGTGCGCATGGTGCAGGGGGATGTAGGCTGCGGCAAGACAGCGGTTGCGCTGGGTGCTATGTATCTCTGTGCCAAAGCGGGCCGTCAGTCAGCGTTGATGGCGCCTACCGAGATCCTTGCCCGCCAGCATTACGAAAGCCTGAAGGACTTTTGCCATAAGAGTGGTATCGGGTGCGGGCTGTTGTTGGGCGGCATGCCTCAGCGCGAACGCCGAAAAGCTTTGGAAGCCATCGAAAGCGGCTTGTGGCAGGTGGTGATCGGCACCCACGCTTTGATCGGCGAACAGGTGGTGTTTTCAGATCTTGGTCTGTGCATCACCGATGAGCAGCACCGCTTTGGCGTTGCCCAGCGTACCGCATTGATCAATAAGGGGATCGATCATCAGTCCCAAGGCGACGGCTCCGCACCGCATCTGCTGGTCATGTCTGCGACTCCGATCCCGCGAAGCCTTGCGCTTGTTATGTTCGGCGATTTGGATATCAGTATTATCGACGAACTGCCCCCCGGACGCAAACCGGTAACCACCCGTCTTGTATCCGAGGATAAGCGGCAGGGAATGTACGGTTTTCTCCGCGATGAGCTGGATGCGGGCAGGCAGGCCTATATCGTATGTCCGCTGGTATCCGAGAGCGAGGCGGCGGATAAACTGAAAGCTGCCAAGCCCTATGCGGAAGCGCTGCGGGAAGGTGAGCTGAAGAACTATCGGGTAGGGCTCACCTACGGTGCACAGCCCGCGGCAGAAAAACAGGAAACCCTTCGAGCCTTTGCCGCCGGGGAACTGCAGGTGCTCGTGGCTACAACGGTCATTGAAGTGGGCGTGAATGTGCCCAATGCTACCCTGATGATCATCGAAGACGCAGACCGCTACGGTCTGGCGCAGCTTCATCAGCTGCGCGGCAGGGTGGGTCGCGGCGAACAGCAAAGCTGGTGCTTTCTGATGGCAAAGCCCAACGAGCGCCTCAGGGCGCTTACCCACAGCAACGACGGCTTCGAAATCGCCCGAACCGATCTGGAACTGCGCGGCCCCGGAGAGATCCTTGGCACCCGCCAGCACGGGGAAGCCCTGCTTCCCGGCGGAACGGCGGCTTTCGGTTCCATGCAGCTTCTCTACGAGGCTGCGGAATGCGCCCGGGAGCTTGAAGAACGCCCCGAATATGCCGGCGAATGGCAGATGGTCGCTCAGAATGCCCGGAAAGTGCTGGGCACCCTGGAAAGCAGCATATCCATCAGTTAACATATCCGTTTTGAGGTGAAACCGAATGAATATCGTTCTCTACCAGCCCGAGATCCCGCAGAATACCGGCAATATTGCCCGCACCTGTGCCGCTACCGGCAGCACACTGCACCTGATCAAACCGCTGGGCTTTTCGCTGGAGGATAAGTATCTGAAACGTGCCGGGCTTGATTATTGGCGCATGATGCAGTACCGGGTCTATGAGGATTTTCAGGAATTGCTGGATGCTTATCCTGCGGCGCGTATGCATTTTCTTTCCACAAAAGCGCCCCGCTGCTATACGGAAGCGGATTACCACCCCGATGATTTTCTGGTATTCGGCTGTGAGACCCGCGGGTTGCCGGAAAGCCTGTTGGAAAAAGTTTACGACCGCTGTATCCGAATTCCCATGGTACCGGATGCGCGCAGTCTCAATTTGAGCAATTCGGTAGCGATCGTTCTCTATGAAGCCTTGCGAGGTAACGGTTTTCCCGGCTTGAAGCAAACCGGCGGTCTTACGGGAAGGCAGGACGAGGCTGCACCATGGATGGATTATGTTTGATCGTACGTTAGAATGATGTGTGCAAAGGAGGGGAAGACATGAGCAAAAGAAGGCGCAGCCAGCGTTATGAAGAAGAACAGCTTCAGCTGGAGGAAGTGCTGGAGCCCTATCAGTATGCCGTGGAGCCGCAGGATGAGAGCATGTATCCGCAGGCGGATTATCAGGGATATCCCGAACCCGGTTATGCAGACTACCTGCCCGAGGAGGAACCAGAGAACCGTTTTGGTGTGGCGGTACATGTTTTTGATGTGATTTCTTCTCTGGTAGGGGTCTTCGTCATTCTGATCCTGGTTGCCATGCTCCTTTCGTTGGTGGACTGGCTCCGTACGGATCTGATGCATTCGATCGTGCTCCTGCAGAGCGGCATCAGCTGATCGGCTGGGATGCATACTAACTTCATCCGGTAAGGCAGGGGAGGATGACCATGGATACGCTGAAGAAGTTCCGACAGGAATGCACGGCATTTTTTGACAGCCTGTCTGCAGCAAGGGTACCGCCGTTGGTGTTTGGCGAAGGGCTGCACCACCGCCCCGTGCTGATGCTGATCGGAGAAGCACCCGGCGAGCAGGAAACGCTGCAGGGCAGACCCTTTGTCGGAAAGGCAGGGAAGAATCTGACGGCCTTTCTGGAAACTGTGGGGCTGGATCGTGCTCAGCTGTATGTGAGCAATGTGGTCAAGATCCGGCCCACCAAAGTGAGCGCGGCGGGCAGGATCGTCAATCGTCCGCCGAGCCGGGAGGAGAAGGAACTTCATACCCCTTGGCTCATGCGGGAGATCGCTCTTGTGCGTCCCGATGCGCTGGTAACGCTGGGCAATGTTGCGTTGCAGGCGTTCGTGCAGGATACGGTGGGAAATCGGCACGGAAAGTGGATGCGGGCAGTGGTCTCTCCACCGCAGGGAGAAGCGTTCACACTGCCGCTGTATCCCTTGTATCATCCTGCTTCTGTTATCTATAACCGTTCGCTTTCGCAGGTCTATCAGCAGGATCTGGAGACACTGCGGGATTCTCTCCGGGCGGATTGAAGCATTCAAATTGACAGTTGAGCCGACAGGGTGTACTCTTAAAGCAGAAACAGATGACAACGCCGCTGCACTGTGTTACGATAGCCTCGTCAAAAAAGCCGAAAGGCGTGGAGGTAGTCCTATGGATTTTGTAGCTGTCAACTTACCCATTATTCTTCTTTTTCTCTTAGGGATGGGGCTGCTGATCGTTGAGGCGTTTATGCCCGGGTTTGGTCTGCCGGGCATCACGGGCAGCATCATGGAGATCGCGGCGATCGTACTCACCTACATCCATCACGGCGGCATGGCTGCATTGGGTGTGACCGTATGCATTCTCGCGATTATGGGCATTGTGGTTTCGCTGGCGCTCCGGTCTGCCAGCAAAGGCAGGCTTTCCAAATCGGCCATGGTGCTCAACGAAACCGAAGATGCCAGCGTTATGGATGTGTCTGAAGACCTGAAGGTGTTCCTCGGAAAAGAGGGCGTCACCACCACGGTGCTCCGTCCCACCGGCATGGCCGAATTCGGTGGCATCCGCCTGAATGTGGAGTCTGAGGGCGAGTTCATCCCGGCACAGACCCAGGTGGTCGTCCACAAGATCGACGGCCGCAATGTGATCGTTAAGAAACTGCGCGCCGAATAATCCGGCGCTGCTGATATTGAAAGGAGACTGTATCATGATGGAATCTTTGCTTGCTCTGGCTCGGAGCTACGGCTCCTACGGTGGCGATTCCGCCGCTTGGATCATTGTGATTCTTGTTGTCGCGCTGATCGCTATTCTGGTGTTCCTGCGCTTCGTGCCCCTTGGTCTGTGGATCACCTCTCTGGCTGCCGGCGTGCACGTAAGCATCGCTTCTCTGGTTGGTATGCGCCTTCGCCGCATCCAGCCCAAGCGTCTTGTTGAGCCCCTCATCAAGGCTCGTAAGGCCGGTCTGAATGTAACCCTTCCCCAGTTGGAAACCCACTATCTTGCCGGCGGTAATGTTGACCGCGTGATCAACGCCCTCATCGCCGCCCAGCGTTCCTCCATCGAGCTGCCCTTCGAAAAGGCCTGCGCCATCGACCTGGCCGGCCGCGACGTGCTGCAGGCTGTACAGATGAGCGTTACCCCCAAGGTCATCGAGACCCCCGTTGTTGCTGCTATCGCCAAGGACGGTATTGAACTGCGCGCCAAGGCCCGTGTTACCGTTCGCACCAACATCGAGCGCCTGGTCGGTGGTGCCGGTGAAGAAACCATCATCGCCCGCGTCGGTGAAGGTATCGTTACCACCGTCGGTTCCAGCGACACCCATAAGGCTGTTCTGGAAAACCCCGACTCCATCAGCCGTACTGTGCTCAGCAAGGGTCTGGACGCCGGTACCGCTTACGAGATCCTCTCCATTGACATTGCCGATGTTGACGTTGGTCGTAACGTTGGCGCACAGCTGATGATGGATCAGGCCGAGGCCGATCGCCGCATTGCTCAGGCCCGTGCCGAAGAGCGCCGCGCCATGGCTGTTGCCCATGAGCAGGAAATGAAGGCCTCCGTTCAGGAGATGCGCGCCCGCGTTGTGGAAGCCGAAGCTGAAGTGCCCAAGGCCATGGCTGCTGCCCTGCGTGAAGGCAAGCTGGGCGTAATGGACTACTTCCAGATGAAGAATGTGGAAGCCGACACCACCATGCGCGAAGGCATTGCCAAGGCTGCTGCCCCCGCTTCCGCTCCCGTTGAGAAGAAGTAATGCTTTTACTGCTGCATAGGAGGTGAGCAGATGGATGGTTTTATCATACTGATCGTCATTGCGATCGTGTCGAATATCATTAAGAACAGCAAGAAAAAGTCCGGTGCTGCTCCCAACACAGCAAAGAAAACGGGTACTCAAAGCGTATTGGAGCGTTTTGAGCAGTGGGCCGAAAAGTTGGACGAAATGGGAGAAACGCAGGAGGGGCAGGCACAACAGCCTGCCGCTCCGGCGGCCCAGCCGACTGTAAGGGCTGTGGATCGCAAAGCCGAGCTGAAAGCCAAGTACGGCGACAAGCTGCACCGCGGTGAAGGCGGCGTACACGAAGCATCCTTCGAAGGTTTCTCCCGCCCGCTTGCGCCCAGTGCAGAACTGACCGCCGGTCGGGCGGCAGGCAGCATTGCCTTCCATTCCGACGAGGGTAAGGATATATGCGACCCGAGTTTGATGCATGGCGAAAGCGGTCTGGAAATGCCTGAAACACCCGTTTTCCCGGCGCACGCGGAGAATGAACCCTTCCTTTCCGCAGGCGACCTGGTTCGCGGAATTGTTGTCAGCGAGATTCTTGCGCGCCCGGTAGCAACCCGTATGGCAAAAACGAGGTAAGTTATGACTGATTTGAAGGTATTGATCGCAGATGACGACGAAGGAATGCGTCTGGTCATCCGCAAGCTGGTAGGCAAGGTGGAGGGTTTTACCCTCTGCGCCGAAGCATGCAATGGACAGGAAGCGGTTGAACTGGCGGAACGCATCAAGCCCGATCTGGTGTTTCTTGATGTGGAAATGCCGGTGATGACCGGCATTGAGTGTGCCCGCAGCATTCAGGATATGGATCCCTCCACGGTGATCATCTTCGCAACGGCGCACGATGCCTATATGGGCGACGCTTTCGAGGTGTACGCATTCGATTATCTGGTCAAACCCTTCAAAGTGGAGCGGGTGCTGCAAACCCTGGAACGTGCCAAAGCGCGATTGCTTCGCAGATACGGCGCAGAGGGAGAGGGCAGCGCAACGGTCAGCAAGGTGCGCGCCGCCGAAGGCCGTATGATGCTGCACCACCGCAACGGCGTCAGCTTTATCGACCTGAAGGATATCTTGCTGGTGCAGCGGGAAGACAGAGCCACCGTTCTCTATACTGTCGGTGACGAACGATATGTGACCGGCGACAGTCTTTCCGACATGGAAGAACGCCTGCCCAAAGAAAGCTTCTTCCGTTGCCATAAAAGCTACATCATCAATCTGAACCATATCAAGGATATTACCCCCTACGGGCGATGGACATATGTGGTCAGACTGGTGGGCACCAAGCACGACGCCCTGATCACTCATGACAAGTACGACGAATTGGAGCAGATGTTCCGGTAATTCGATAAGAGTGACCCGGAAACGCTTCCGCACCCCTTCTGCAGCCCGCAGAGGGGGTGTTTTCTATCATATTCGTCTTCCGAACACAAGAAATACGGGAAGCAGAGCCTTGCAGAACCTGTTTTCCATTCCTCATCGGTTGCGCAAAGTTGAAAAATGCGATATACTATTGACGGAAACCTATCGCTATTTCAGGGGAGGTAACCAGAAAATGAAACTGATTATCGCCATCGTACAGGATGAAGATGCAAACCGCCTTGTTAATCAGCTGATGACCGAGGGTCTCGGCGTAACCAAGCTGGCAACCACCGGTGGCTTCCTGCGTGCAGGCAACACCACGCTGCTCATTGGTGTGGAAGAAGACCGTTTCCAGCATGCTATGGAGATTATCGAACAGGTATGCAAGAGCCGCAAGCAGATTGCTCCTGCGCCTACCTCCATGGTGGGTATGCCCAGCAGCTACACCCCCTATCCGATCGAGGTCGTCGTCGGCGGCTCAACCGTGTTCGTAATGACGGTGGATCAGTTTATCAAACTGTAAGCCTCAGAAAGGAACCGTTTTGCAGAATCAGACATATGGCACGGTTCTGCCCTCGATGATGGCATACGACCGCATCAACGCCGGGCTCAGGATCGTGCTGGAACAGTTCCGCCGTGGCGGAGCGAATCATGCGTATTTGCTCACGGGTGCGATGGGGCTTGGTAAACGTACGTTTGCCAAAGTGCTTGCCAGCACCCTGTTTTGTATGTCCGAAGATAAGCCCTGCGGCGTCTGCGAAGCCTGCCGCCGGGTGATGAGCGGAAACGAGCCGGATGTGCTGGAGATCTATCCGGAGGCGGGCAAGCAGATCCCTGTCGATAAAGTGCGCGAAGTGATCCGTACCGTATCCCAGCATGCGTTTGGTACAGGGTATCGTGTGGTTTTGATCGAGCCGGTGGAAAAAATGAACGCCGCGGGTCAGAATGCGTTGCTGAAATCGCTGGAAGAACCGCTTTCCAACGTCGTTTTTCTGCTGATGACCCACGAGCTGAGCGCCACACTCGGTACCATTGCTTCCCGTTGCGTGCGTATCAAAATGTCCCCCTGGCCCGACGAGCTTGTGCAGACTGCACTGCTGGCCAAGGGGTATGCCGAAGATGCTGTGCAGCGCACTGTGCCGCTGTGCGGCGGGAATATCGGCACGGCTCTTTCCCTGCTGGAGGAAGACAACAACGATGAGGAGATACGCTCCTTTGTGGAAGCGTCCCTTTCCCTTTCATCCGATGCCGCTGCGGTGGCAGTAAGCACCAGGTTGAAGGATGCCAAAGATAAATCAGACAAACTGCTTGCGGCGGTAGAACGTGCGATCCACCAGACGCTGCTGGTCAAGACCGGTATGCTGGAGGAAAGTGCGCTGGAACCCCTGCCTGCTGTGTGGCGGCAGAAAAGCGGCAGCATCAGCCTGCAATCACTGAATACCATGCTGGAAGCCATTTTCTGTGCCCGCCGTATGCGCAATGCACAGGTCAACTGGCAATCCACTGTGGATCAGTTAATGATAAAACTATTGGAGGAACAAACCATATGGCAGCAGTAGTAGGTGTTCGATTCAAGAATGCCGGTAAACTTTATTATTTCGATCCCGGTGACCATTGGCCCATGGCCGGAAGTTTTGTGATCGTCGAAACCGCCCGCGGTCTGGAATACGGGCAGGTGATCACCGGTGTGCGGGAAGTGGACGACGAGCTGATCGCCTCGCCCCTCAAGCCCGTGGTGCGTCTTGCCAACGAAGAGGATGCGCGCCATGCAGAAGAAAACGAGAAGTTCGAGAAGGAAGCCTATGCCGTCTGTCAGCGCAAGATCGACGAACATCAGCTGGAGATGAAGCTGGTAGGTGTGGAGCAGACCTTCGACAACTCGAAGATCCTGTTCTATTTTACCGCCAACGGACGTGTTGACTTCCGCGCTTTGGTCAAGGATCTGGCTTCTGTCTTCCGCACCCGCATCGAACTGCGCCAGATCGGCGTCAGAGATGAGGCAAAGATGCTTGGCGGTTTGGGCCCCTGCGGCCGCCCTCTTTGCTGCGGCACCTTCCTTGGCGATTTCCAGCCCGTCAGCATCAAGATGGCAAAGGAACAGAATCTTTCTCTCAACCCCACCAAGATCTCCGGCGTCTGCGGCCGCCTGATGTGCTGCCTCAAATACGAGCAGGATCATTACGAGGCCACCCGCAAGCGCATGCCCAAGATCGGTAAAGAAGTAGAGACCCCCGATGGTTTCGGTTCCGTTGTGGATCTGAATATTCTCCGGGAAACCGTCACTGTTCGCATCTTCAAGGGCGACAGCTCCGAACTGAAGGTTTTCCCCGTGGAGGAACTGAAGTGGAATCGTCCTGCGCCCCAGCCCGAACGTGAGCAGACCGGTGAGGGCAAGCCTTCCCGCCGCCGCGCTACACGTCCTTCCCTTTCCAGCAACCCGCAGGGTGCGGGCGAAGCAGTAACCGAAATTGCAGAGGATGCTGTCGTCCCGGAGATGGAGCCTGTTCAGCAGAGCAACGATTGGCTCCGTGCTGTGGAAGAGGCACTGAACGCTGCACAGAAAAAGAACTAACCTTAAAACACAGCCATGAATAAAGCATGGCTGTGTTTTTCATTTTATCAGATATAGACTTGCTGCACTTGCATTGCAATGCGGCTTGTGCTAAAATGAGTCGAATTTTGAACTATTATTTGCATGTGGGGGATACACATGGAAGATATCACCAACCTGATCGCACAAGGAAAAGGCAAACGTCTCTACGCCACCGAAAACCCCAAAGAAGCCGTTGTTTACTATCGGGACGAAACCTTCGCCTACCATGGGCTCAAGCGGGGACGCATCATCGGCAAGGGCGAGATCAATAATTTGATCTGTGAATATATCTTTACGCTGCTTACCGAAAAGGGCGTGCCCAACCACTTTATCCGCCGGATCGACAACCGTTGCTCGCTGGTCAAGCGGGTGGAGATCATTCCCGTAACGGTAAAGGTGCGCAACATCGTAGCAGGCAGCCTTGCCAAGCGGATCGGGCAGCCCGACGGCACCCATCTGCGCAACACCGTTGTGGAATACAATTTAAAGGATTCCGAACAGGATGATCCGCTGGTCAACCTGACCCACATCACCGCGTTGGGGCTGGCGACGCCAGAAGAGATCCAGCGTATGGAGGAACTAAGCCTCCGGGTCAATGAGATCGTAGGGGAATGTATGCGGGATATCAGTATCGAGCTGATCGACTTCAAGCTGGAGTTTGGTCGTTTTGAGGGCGAGGTGCTGCTGGCAGACGAGGTTTCCCCGGATACCTGCCGTTTCTGGGATGCCAAGACCCACGAACCCTTGGACATCGACCGTTTCCGCAGAGATTTGGGCGATGTGGAGGAGGCCTACCGGGAAGTGCTTCACCGTCTGACAGGCAATGTTCTCAAGACCGGCGACTGAACAGTTTTATGAAAGGAAGAAACCAAAGTGGAATACACAGGGGTTAAAGCTTTACAGGGGGCGGCTGCGCTGGATCGCGCCGCTCCTCTTTTTGAAAGTTGGGAAGAAACCATGATCTGGGCCGTTCTGGAGGGCAGGATGGGACAGATGTGGGTCTGTGCACAGGAGGCAGAGACCAGTGTTCAGCCTGCTGTAGCCTGTTGCCAAAACGGAGATTTTCTGTTCTTTGCCGGTGATGCCGGCTCGGATCAGGCATTGCAGTTGGTGCAGGGCATCCGGACGCTGCTGGATGAACGTTTCAGCATTGCCACCCCTCAAAACGAACAATGGAGCGAGCTGATCACCCGTGTGTTCGGAGAGCGGGCAAAAGCGGGGGAGCGGTATGCGATCTGCAAGGAGCCGGACTGCTTTGACCGTGAGCATTTGCAACGGTTGGCTGCTGCGCTGCCCGGTATGATACAGCTGCTGCCCATCGATGCAGCCTTGTATCAGCGTATTATGGAAAGCAGCTGGGCAAGAGACTTCTGTTCCCAGTTCGGCAGTGCGGAAGTATTTGCACGGGAAGGTCTCGGGTTTGTTGCTCTGGAGGACGGTGAGATCATCGGCGGAGCGTCGTCCTATATCCGCTACAATAACGGTATCGAGGTTCAGGTGGAGACCCACCCCGATCATCGGCGCAGGGGGATAGCTACCGCCTGCTCCGCCAAACTGATTCTGGAATGTATGGAGCGGGGGCTGTACCCCAGCTGGGATGCCGCCAACCGTATCTCTGTACACTTGGCGGAAAAGCTGGGCTATCGGGAGAAAGGGGCATATCGGGTCTGGTATCTGAACGGTTGAGCTTCCAACAGAATACTGTCTTTACGGTCTTTTGCGCATCGCTTTCGGCGATGCGCAAAAAAATTGTCAGAAAGTTCACATTCAGGCAGGAAAACAGGAAGGATATGTGGAATAGTAGGAATGGGGTTTAAATTGGTCTTTGTGGAAACACAAGACCATGATTACCATATATCTCACGGAAGGAGAAGGGAAATGCAGAACTCTCAAAACCTTCAAAAGGCGCTGGAGCTCCGTCAGTCCATTATGGATGGCGATGAGAAGCGCCTCAAGGAACAGCGTGATGCCGGCAAGCTGACCGCCCGGGAACGCATCGCCAAGATGGCCGACGAAGGCAGCTTCGTTGAGCTGTTCGCTCTGGTCAGCAAGGAGGACGAAGGCGCAGGCGTCGTTACCGGCTATGCCACCATCGACCAGCGTCCCGTGTACATCTTTGCGCAGGACTTCACTGTTCATGGCGGCGCCATGGGCACGATGCAGGCGCAGAAGATCGTCAAGCTGCTGGATATGGCTCTCAAGACCGGCGCACCCGTGCTGGCCATGATGGACAGCGCCGGCGTCCGCATCGACGAAGGCGCAGCCGCCATGAGCGCATATTCCGAAATCTACAACAAGATGGCTCGTCTCAGCGGCGTGTGCCCCATGGTTGCGCTGGTGCTGGGTCCCTGCATCGGTGGCGCTGCGCTCATCAGCCAGATCGCCGATGTAACCATCATGGCCGAGAAGGTCGGTCAGCTGATGGTGTTCGGCCCCCAGGTTATGGCTGCCATGAACGGTCTGCAGGTCAATGCAGAAGAAGTGGGCGGCGCCAAGGTGGCCGCTTCCATGGGCGCCTGCGCTCTGGTGGCTGCCGACGAGGAGGAAGCCCTGCTGAAAGCCCGTCAGGTACTGGATCTGCTGCCTGCCAGCAATCTGGAAGACAGCGACATCGTTGATACCGACGACATGAGCCGTCTCCTTCCCGAAATTGATGTCAACGATACCGATGCTCTGCTTACCGCTCTGTTTGACGGCGGCAACAAGCTGGAACTGTATGCCGAGTACGAGCCTTCCGTGCGTGTTGCGCTGGGCCGTATGGGCGGCCGCACCGTTGGTGTGGTGGCTGCCTGCGGCAAGCTGAAGGCCGGCGCGCTTACCAAGGCCGCCCGCTTTGTGCGCTTCATGGATTGCTTTGGCGTTCCTGTTGTCAGCCTGCTCAACACCTGCGGTGTTGAAGTGGAAAGCATCAAGCAGCAGGGCTGGCTGTTCAAAGCTCAGGCGCAGCTGCTCTACTCCTACGCCGAAGCCACCACCGCCAAGGTGACCGTGGTTACCGGCGATGCCATCGGTCAGGCTTATGTTGCCATGGGCGGCAAGGCTAACGCCGATGTTACCTACGCCTGGCCCGGCGCCGTCATCTCTGCCCTCACCCCCGAAGCCGCCGTTGCCGTGCTTTACCGCAACGAGGTAAAGGCCGATACCGACCTGAGCGTCGAGGCTGCCCGCAGCAAGTATGCGGCTCAGTATATCGACGATGTGGCCGGTGCCCTGTGCGCCGCCAAGGCCGGTATGGTAGACGATGTGATCCAGCCCGCCAACACCCGAGCCATGATCATTTCTGCACTGGAAATGCTTGCTTCCAAGCGGGATTCCAATCCGCCCAAGAAGCACGGCAATCTGCCGATGTAATACCGAAAGGAAGGTACATCGATGGAAAACATTATCTTTGGCTTGGGCGTAGCGGCGCTGGGCATGATCACCGTTTTCGCCGGGTTGGTTATTCTGATCGTCTTCATCAAACTGCTTACCGGCTTTACCGGTAATGCCGGCAAGAAGGAGAAGAAGATGCCCGCAAAGACGGAGGCTGCCAAGGCTTCCGAAACCGGCGAAGTGCCCGGCGAGGTTCTGGCTGCCATTACCGCCGCCCTTGCGATGAACAACGGAGCCGTTTCTGCAGAAGTGGTGGCCGCCATTTCTGCTGCCATCACCGTGGTGATGGGCGGCGAAAAATTTGTGGTTCGCCATGTTAAGCGTATCCACAATGCGCCTGCCTGGAACCGCGCAGGCCGCGAAGAACAGGTTTACAGCCGTTTCTGAGGCTTTACCGCACAATAAACAACGATTTTGAAGGAGGATCCTGTCATGCGTCAGTTCAATGTTACCGTTAATGGTGTTGTGTATTCCGTCGCCGTTGAAGAAGTAAACGGTGCTGTTGCCCCTGTTGCCGTTGCTCCCGTTGCTGCCCCCGTTGCCGCTCCTGTGGCTGCCCCCGCTCCCGTAGCCGCTCCCGCTGCTCCCGTGGCTGCTCCCGTTACTGGCGGCGAAAAGGTGACCGCTCCCATGCCCGGCACTGTGCTGGATGTAAAGGTCGCTCAGGGCGCTTCCGTTAAGAAGGGCGATCTTCTGCTTATTCTCGAAGCCATGAAGATGGAAAACGAGATCCTCGCTCCCTGCGATGGCACCGTGGCTCAGATCGTAGCTGCCAAGGGTGCTTCCGTTAACAGCGGCGATACCCTGATCGTGATTGGCTAATTTCAGCCATTTCTTTACTCACTAAATCAGAAAGCGAGCTGAAAAAGCTATGAATATCGGCGAAAGCTTAATGAAGCTTTGCATGGACTCCGGTATTTACGGGCTGATCCAGAATCCCAAGCCGCTGATCATGATCATCGTAGCCTGCGTGCTTCTGTATCTGGCGATTGTCAAGAAGTATGAGCCGCTGCTGCTGATGCCCATTGCGTTTGGTATGCTGCTGACCAACCTTCCTTTTGCCGGTATGTACCACGAAGAGCTGTTTGCCGAAGGTCACGTCCATTGGGAAATGTTTGGCGGCCATGGCGATATTACGCCCGGCCTGCTGGATTACCTCTATCTGGGCGTTAAGTTGGGTATCTATCCCTGCTTGATCTTCATCGGCGTAGGCGCTATGACCGATTTCGGTCCCCTGATCGCCAACCCCATCAGCCTGCTGCTGGGTGCCGCTGCACAGCTGGGTATCTTTATTACCTTTATCGTCTGCTACACCGTGTTCGGTTTCACCGCTCCCGAAGCGGCCTCCACCGGTATTATCGGCGGCGCAGACGGTCCTACCGCCATTTATCTGACCGGTAAGCTGGCGCCCCATCTGCTGGGCCCCATCGCTGTTGCCGCCTACAGCTATATGGCGCTGGTTCCCGTCATTCAGCCCCCCATCATGCGCCTGCTCACCACCAAAAAGGAGCGGGAGATCGTGATGGAGCAGCTGCGCCCTGTATCCAAGAAGGAGAAGATCATCTTCCCCATTGCGGTAACCATCATCGTCAGCCTGTTGCTGCCTTCTGCCGCTCCTCTGATTGGCTGCCTGATGCTGGGCAACCTGTTCAAGGAGTCCGGCGTGGCGGACCGTCTGTGCAAGACTGTGCAAAACGAGCTGATGAACATCGTTACCATTTTCCTTGGCATCACCGTTGGCGCAACGGCAACCGCCGAAACCTTCCTGCAGCCCAAGACCCTGATGATCATCATCGTTGGTGTGGTTGCGTTTGGCTGCGGTACTGCCGGCGGTCTGCTGCTGGCAAAGCTGCTCAACAAGCTTACCGGCGGCAAGATCAACCCGCTGATCGGTTCTGCCGGTGTTTCTGCCGTTCCCATGGCTGCCCGTGTCAGCCAGGTAGAGGGCCAGAAGGCCAACCCCAAGAACTTCCTGCTCATGCACGCCATGGGCCCCAATGTTGCCGGTGTTATCGGTTCTGCGCTTGCAGCCGGTATGCTGCTGAGCATGTTCGGCTAATCCTGTTAATGAGGTGAAAACAATGCCCAAGGTAGGAATTACTGATACCATCCTGCGCGACGGTCACCAGAGTCAGGCCGCAACGCGCATGAAGTTTTCCCAGATGGAGCCCATGCTGGCTCAGCTGGACAAAGTGGGCTACTACTCTCTGGAGTGCTGGGGCGGCGCTACCTTCGACAGTTGCCTCCGCTTCCTGAACGAAGATCCCTGGGAGCGTCTGCGCAAGCTGCGCAAGGCTATGCCCAATACCCAGCTGCAGATGCTGCTGCGCGGCCAGAACCTGCTGGGCTACAAGCACTATTCCGATGATGTGGTCGAGTTCTTCGTAAAGAAGGCTATCGAGAACGGTATCGACATCATCCGTTGCTTCGACGCCCTCAACGACCTGCGCAATATGCAGACTGCCGTTACCGCTACCAAGAAGTACGGCGGCAAGGCTGAGGTGGCTATGAGCTATACCATCAGCGATGTGCATACCGAAGATTATTTCGTCAAGCTGGCTGCCGATATCGAAGCCATGGGCGCAGACCTGATCTGCATCAAGGACATGGCAAATCTGCTTCTGCCCTACAGCGCTTACAGCCTCATCAAGCGTCTGAAGCAGGAAACCAGCCTGCCCATCGTGCTGCACACCCACGATACCACCGGTACCGGCGCCATGACTCTGCTCAAGGCGATCGAAGCCGGTGCGGATGTGGTGGATACCTGTATCTCCGCTCTGGGTAACGGTACTTCCCAGCCCACCACCGAGTCTATCGTTGCCACGCTGCAGGGCACCGAGTACGACACCGGTCTGGATCTGGTCGCCCTCACTGAGATCGCTGCTCACTTCCGCAAGGTGGCCGAAGAGCTGACTCAGGACGGCTGGCGCGATCCTGCCCGCGTGCTGGCAACCGACGCCAACACCCTGATCTATCAGGTTCCCGGCGGCATGCTGTCCAACCTGATCGGTCAGCTGAAGCAGGCCAACGCTATGGACAAGTACTACGATGTGCTGGCAGAAGTGCCCCGCGTGCGTAAGGACTTCGGTCTGCCGCCGCTGGTAACCCCCACCAGCCAGATCGTGGGTACCCAGGCTGTTATGAACATTCTGGGCGGCGAACGCTACAAGATGGTCACCAAGGAATCCAAGGGTCTGCTCCGTGGCGAATACGGCAAGCTGCCCGCCGAAGTGGATCCCGAGGTGCGCAAGAAGTGCATCGGCGATGACAAGGTCATCACTCACCGCCCCGCCGACGATATTCCCCCGGAACTGGAAAAGTATCGCGAGGAGATCCGCGACTACTACATGCAGGAAGAAGACGTACTCAGCTACGCCATGTTCCCGCAGGTCGCCCCCAAGTTCTTCCAGTATCGTCAGGCTGCCCAGCTGCAGGTGGATTCCACCATGCTGGATATGCAGCAGAAGACCATGCCTGTGTAAGACAAGTGCAAATGATGAGGCCCGCCGGAGTTTTCCGGCGGGCCTATTCGTTTCTGTGGGTTATGCTGTTATCCGATCATTCTCCGGTGTCTGCCCGATACTTCTCTACTGCTTCGGTACTGCTGGCGTGAACGGCAGCTTTTCCGTATTTCTCCACCAGCCCCACATCCTTATCTCCGTGGGTCAGGCAGCCTGCGCCGCCGATGCAGCCCCCGTTGCATGCCATGCCCTCGATGAAGTTTTCCTTCAGCACATTCTTGTCTTTTTTCAGAAGTGCGATGCGGCAGGCCTCGATACCGTCGCATACGACAGGATTCAGAATGAAGTCGGAATGCTTTTCTTCCAGCACGTGGGCAACCGCTTGCGCCAGACCGCCGCTGCGGGCGAAAATGCGTCCGTAGAAGCTGGCATCGTCAAGCGGTTCTTCGGGAAGCGCGTTCAGCACAATTCCGCGGCTGTCCAGCCACGCCTGCAATTCTTCAAAGGTGAGCACACAGTCCACATAAGGCTTTACATTTGCCTTTTGAGCTTCCTGCTTTTTGGCGGTGCAGGGCCCGATGAAGATCACCTTTGCGTCTGGCTCCAGAGTCTTGATGGCTTTGGCAAGTGCAGCCATGGGGGAAGGATTGTGGCTGATGTGTGCAGCAAGCTGGGGAAAGCTCTTTTCGATATAGTTCACAAATGCAGGACAGCAGGAAGAGGTAAGGAAGCCTTTCTCCTCCAGCTCCTTGGCTTCTTCCAGCGCTACCATATCTGCGCCGAGAGCGGCTTCGATCACCTTGGTAAAGCCCATACGCTTCAGGGCGGTTACCACCTGTCCCACCTTGGCATGGGTAAACTGGGCAGAGATGGCAGGGGCGACCACAGCATAAATGTTACTGATCCGGTTGCGGAGCAAACGAATGGCATCCAGCAGATAACTCTTGTCCTGGATCGCACCAAAGGGACAATGGTACATGCAAGCGCCGCATTGGATGCATTTGCTGTCGTCAATGGCTGCAACGTGGTTTTCGCCCTGGGTGATGGCCTTTACCTTGCATGCGCGCTCACATGGACGGGTATGGTTCTGGATCGCACTGTAAGGGCAGACAGTGGCGCACTTGCCGCAATTGACGCATTTGTCCGGATCGATGCAGGCACGGTGCCGCTCGTCAAAGGTAATGGCATTCTGCTTGCAGACCGTGGAGCAGCGGTGGGCGAGGCAGCCCCGGCAATCCGGCCCTACCGTGTAACCGCTGATGGGGCATTCGTCACAGGCAATACCGATCACTTCTACCACATTGGGGTTGGTTTTGTCGCCGCCCATGGCGATCTTTACACGCTCGGCTACGATGGCGCGCTCTTTATAGATGCAGCATCGCAGCTCGCTGCGTGGGCCGGGGGAGATGATCTTGGGAATATCCAGATAGCAGTCCTGCAGATTATCCGCATAGGCATGGGATGCGACTTCCTTCAGCACTTTGTATTTCAGCTTCTGCACAAAGGTATCGAAGATCTGCATATCTTACCTCCTGTTCCGGCGCAGCGGGATATATCGTACCCTATATTCATGGTAACGGAAGATCTCATCTCTGTCCATGGATGAAGTAATCATTTACATGGAAAGAAACGTTATTTATCACAGAAATAAAGAGGCCCTTTCGCTGTTTTGAACAAAATCAACGAAAGGGCTTTCTGTTCCCGGAACGATATGATCGTATGCGAATCTTACTCGTAATCTACCACATTGGTCCAGTGCAGCAGGAATTCGCGCTCCTCGGGCTTTCCCTTTACGCTCTGGCTGGCAGCAACGATGGGGATCCACTTCTGCACATACTGCTTGGCAGTATCACTCTTCTGGCAGAACAGCTTCAGATACTTTTCGGCACCGGTGATGTCCCCGCTGAGCCAGAACAGCAGATAGGTACGGGCAGCATCTGCAGAAGCGTTGCCCTGCGTGGCATGCGCCCAGTCGATGATATAGGGGGTGCCGTCCTCGGCGATGACCACATTGCGGGGTTCGAAATCACCGTGGCACAGCTTGTTATGCTTGGGCATGCCTTCCAGACGGGTATGCAGTTCATAGCGGGTGGTGGCATCCAGCGAACTTGCGCTGATCTTGCGGTTCATCTTGTCCTTCAGCTTGCCCAGCATGGGGCAGGTGTGCTTGTGAACGTCCAGCTGCAGATCCACAAACAGCTCCATGTACTCATCATACTTATCGGGGTTTTCCTCCATCAGCTCGGCCAGCGTCTTGCCCTGAATGTAGTCGATTACGATAGCCCATTGCCCGTCCACCTTGGTCACTTCGTGCAAGCGGGGCACGTTCAGTCCGGTTTCTTCCACACGGGCCTGGTTCAACGCCTCGTTGAGCACATCGGCTTTGCTGTAGTCGTTGTTGAACACCTTGATAGCCAGATCGCCGTCCAGATAGACGGTCTTGTTGGGACGAACGGCAATCACCTTATCCAGCTTCATGGGGTCGCCTCCTTATTTGGTTTCGCCATAGTAGGCGTTAAGATACATCTGCTTGATCTCCTTCATCAGGGGATAGCGGGGGTTGGCGCCGGTGCACTGGTCGTCGAAGGCTTGCTCCACCATATCGTCCAACCGATCCAGGAAATCCTGTTCGTCGATGCCGTATTCACGGATGGTGGCCTTGATGCCGATCTTGCCCTTCAACTCTTCGATAGCAGCGATCAGCTTCTCCAGCTTCTCTTCGTCGCTGCTGCCGCCAAGACCAAGGTAATCGGCAACCTGGGCATACCGTGCCAGCGTGTGGGGGTGGTCATACTGGGGGAAGGTACCCATCTTGGTGGGTACTTCGGCAGCGTTGAAGCGCAGTACCTCGTTGATCATCAGCGCATTGGCAACGCCGTGAGGCAGGTGATGGAATGCACCCAGCTTGTGCGCCATGGAGTGGCATACACCGAGGAAGGCATTGGCAAATGCCATACCGGCCATGGTGGCGGCATTGGCCATCTTCTCCCTGGCAAGAGCATCGTTGGGGCCGTTATCGTAGGCGCGGGGCAGGTATTCGAAGATCATCTTCAGGCTCTGGAGCGCCAGACCATCGGTGTAGTCGGTAGCCATCATGCTGGCAATGGCTTCCAATGCATGGGTTACAGCATCGATACCGGAAGCGGCGGTCAAGCCCTTAGGGGCGTTCATCATCAGGTCGGCATCCACGATAGCCATATCGGGCAGCAGCTCATAGTCTGCCAGGGGGTACTTGACGCCGGTCTGCTCGTCGGTGATCACGGCGAAGGGCGTTACTTCGCTGCCGGTACCGGCAGTGGTGGGCACAGCGATAAAGTATGCCTTTTCACCCATCTTGGGGAAGGTATAAATACGCTTGCGAATGTCGCAGAAGCGCATGGCCATATCCATAAAGTCCACTTCTGGATGCTCGTACAGCACCCACATGATCTTGGCGGCATCCATGGGGCTGCCGCCGCCGATGGCCAGAATGCAATCGGGCTGGAAGGCGTTGATCATCTTTACGCCTTCCCGGGCAGAAGCAAGGGTGGGGTCGGGCTCAACGTTGGAGAAGGTGGCGTGCAAGATGCCCATCTCGTCCAGTACGTCGGTCACGGGCTTGGTGTAGCCGTTCTGATAGAGGAAGCTGTCGGTTACGATGAACACCCTTTTCTTGTTCATTACGTCCTTCAGTTCCCGAAGAGCTACGGGCAGGCAGCCCTTCTTGATGTATACCTTCTCAGGCGCACGGAACCACAGCATATTCTCTCTCCTCTCCGCAACGGTCTTAATGTTCAGCAGGTGCTTTACGCCTACGTTCTCGCTGACCGAGTTGCCGCCCCAGGAGCCGCAGCCCAGCGTAAGGGAAGGAGCCAGCTTGAAGTTGTACAGGTCGCCGATACCGCCCTGAGAGGAGGGGGTGTTTACCACGATGCGGCAGGTCTCCACCTTGTCGGCAAAGGCCAGCAGCTTTTCGCGCTGGGTGTTGGGGTTCAGATAGATGCTGGCGGTATGGCCGTGACCGCCGTCCTTGATCAGACGCTCTGCCTTGGCGACTGCATCGTCAAAGCTGACAGCCTTGTACATGGCCAGCACGGGAGAGAGCTTCTCGTGGGCAAACTCTTCGCTGATGTCCACGCTCTCCACCTCGCCGATGAGCACCTTGGTGCTTTCGGGCACGGTAATACCGGCAAGAGCAGCGATCTTTGCGGCGGGCTGGCCTACGATGCGGGCATTCAGTGCGCCGTTGATGATGATGGTCTTGCGCACCTTGTCCAGCTCGTCGCCTTCGAGGAAATAGCAGCCGCGGCGGGCAAATTCTGCACGCACGGCATCGTAGATGGTTTCGGGAACGATCACGCTCTGTTCGGAGGCGCAGATCATGCCGTTGTCGAAGGTCTTGGAATGGATGATGGAGTTGACAGCCAGCAGGATGTCTGCGCTCTCGTCGATAATGGCGGGCACATTGCCGGCGCCGACGCCCAAAGCGGGCTTGCCGCTGGAATAGGCAGCGGTGACCATACCGGGACCGCCGGTGGCCAGCGTGCAGTCGCACTCCTTCATAACCATGTTGGTCATCTCCAGGCTGGGCACATCGATCCAGCTGATGATGCCTTCGGGTGCGCCTGCAGCCACAGCAGCTTCCAGCACGATGCGGGCAGCTTCAACGGTGCTCTTCTTGGCGCGGGGGTGGGGAGAGATGATAATGCCGTTGCGTGTCTTGAGGCAGGCAAGGCACTTGAAAATAGCGGTGGAGGTGGGGTTGGTGGTGGGAATAACGGCAGCGATCACACCGATAGGCTCTGCAAAGCGGGTGATACCTGCAGTCTTGTCTTCTTCGATAATGCCGCAGGTCTTGGTATCCCGGTAGGCGTTATAAATATACTCGGAGGCAAAGTGATTTTTGATCACCTTGTCTTCCACAACACCCATACCGGTCTCTTCCACTGCCATCTTGGCAAGGGGAAGCCGCATTTTGTTCGCAGCCATGGCAGCGGCAAAAAAGATCTTGTCTACCATCTCCTGGGTAAAGGTTGCGTATTCGCTCTGGGCCTTGCGCACGGCGGCGATCTCGGCTGCCAGACGTTCTACGCTGTCTACGGGGGTTTTGTTCATGGTGTACCCTCCCTGTATCTTTGTTCGTTAAAACCTTAACATTGATAGGAGGGTTTGTAAATGACGGCTTTTGGATACACCCATATCATGTAAGATATGAGCGTAAACATTTACATGAGCAGACGAATGGGTTATTCCAGCGTAGAGCGCACATTCTCCAACTCGTCCAAAAACAGCTCGCTGACAGGCGAAAGCCCGTGTGCTTTGCGGTAGATCAGTACATCCTTCTGCAATTGGCTGTTGTCAAAGCCGGGCACCTGTGCCAGTCCGTAACGTTTCAGCATATCGGCGGGCATGGGCGCTTCCCACATATAGGCGTTTGGCAGGCTGGAAAGCATCTCCAGCGCACTGGCCCGGTCGTAGATATGGATGCGCCGGGGACCGTCGTGTACCAGCTTTCGGCGGGGCAGGGAGGGTACATAGGTGTCGCCCTGCAGAATCTTCATCCAGCCGTGGATGTCTTCCTCGCGCAGGCTTGCTTTCTGCGCTTCCGGCAGATCGGCACGGATGGTCAGCAGATAGCGGAAGGACCATACCTCCCGGTAAGCCAGTCCCTTTTCCTGAAAAGTATCCAGAAAATGCCCTTCGTAGTCTGCCTGATAGCGCACGATGCCAAGCTCGTAACCATCTTCGGTCACGTTGCGGATGGCGCGCAGTGCATTGGTTTCTTTATAGTCCAGTACAGTCTGGTGGCTCACCTGCTGCGCAAAGGCCTGAAATGCCTTGGCAATATAGGCGGAGCGGGGCGCAGACAGCCGGAAGGTCTGCTCGCTCTGCTTGCGTACCGCATAACGCTCAGCCATTTCGTCAAACCGCTTGAGAATGCTTACGGCATAATGCAGGAATTCTTCTCCTTTGGCAGTGGGCACGATGCCCCGGGGTGTGCGGTTGAAGATGGGGAAGCCCAGTGCATCCTCCAATTCGCGAAGGGCGCGGCTCAGGTTGGGCTGGCTCATGTGCAGGTTTTCGGCTGCCTCGGTGATGGATCGACTTTTTTCGACTTCTACCGCATACCGCAGTTGTTGGATCGTCATGGTGTGCTCCTTAGTGCTTCGTCAGGTCGTCATTGAGTGCGCGCAGCTTATCCGCAGGCAGCTTGAGTATGGCACGGTCATAGGTGAACAGACCGTTCAACTCATCCTCCACATCGCTTACCTGAGTATAGACTGTTGCTGCAAGCCCCTTGGGGATCGCAGGCAGGATCTGTTCCCGGTAGAGCGATTCGTAGGCCGCCCACAGCTCCTCCTGATCTTTCAGCTTCTTGTAGCCGAAATCGATCTCATTGAAGCAGTGTCCGTCCACACGCAGATTATAGCCGCCGAATTCGCTCAGCACCACCGCGCGTCCTTTCTTGTCTGGCTTGAAACGATAGGGACGGAAATAAACATGCAGACTCTTCAGTTGCCCGATACCCTGATCGTGCCAGCCGCTGGCATGGTCGATGGGGCGGGTGGGATCCAGCTCCGAGATCAGCGCACAGGCGTTGGCGGCGTCAAACTGTCCCCACCCTTCGTTGAAGGGTACCCACATGGCAATGGAGGGAACATTCCGCAGCTGCAGGATCATCTCCTCCAGCTCTTCGTAGTAGGCATCCCGCTGAACCTCGTCCTCGCGGGCAAACCACCGGTAGTGCTTGTCTTTCAAGTGGATGCCGGAAACCAGCGGCACAGATATGATGGGGAATTTGTACTGACTACCGCCGCTGGGCATATCCTGCCATACCAGCATGCCGATACGGTCGCAGTGGTAGTACCAGCGCATGGGCTCGACTTTGATATGCTTGCGAAGCATGTTAAAGCCCAGATCCTTCATCTGTTGGATGTCGAAGATCAACGCTTCGTCACTGGGGGCGGTATAAAGACCGTCCGGCCAGTAGCCCTGATCCAGCAAACCGTTGTGGAAATAAGGCTTGCCGTTGAGCAGCAGCCGGGGGATGCCGTTTATGTCCTTGCCCACCCCAAAGGAGCGCATGGCAAAATAGCTTTCTACCTTATCGCTGCCCAATTCAACGGTGAAGGATTCCAGATGCGGATGCATCGGCGACCAGAGGGGTACATCCTTCACCGGCAGCATGGTGGGGGTGTTTACCCGAAGGGTATGGGTCTCTCCGCACAGGGTCATGGTGCATTCGGCATTGCTGGAGGCATCGGCTTCCACCGTCAGCTCCAGTTCGCCGGTATCAATGTGGGGCAGCATTTGCAGACCGTGAATGTACAGCGAGGGCACAGCCTCCAGCCATACCGTCTGCCAGATGCCGCTCTGGGGCGTATACCAGATGCCGCCGCGCTGGGTCTTTTGCTTGCCCCTGCTGCGGGAGCCTGCGTCCGTTTCGTCCTTCACCTTGACAATCAGCAGGTTTTCTCCGGGTTGCCAGCCATCGGTCAGGTCGATGGCAAAAGCATTGTAACCGCCGATATGGCTGCCCATCTCCTTGCCGTTCAGCAGGATCATCGCTTCCTGATCCACCGCACCGAAGTGCAGCAGCAGGTGTCCGCCTTCGGGCAGAAAGCCGTCGGGTAAAGACAGGGCGCGGTGGTACCAGAGGGTCTCCTCCTTGTGCAGAGTGCGTTCCACCCCGCTGAGCACGCTTTCGGGAGAAAACGGTACAAGGATCTGCCCCTGCCACACGTCAGGAACGGTTTCGTCTGTGGTAATGGCATAGTCCCAGTAACCATTCAGGTTCAGATAACTGTCCCGAACCATCTGCGGGCGGGGATATTCCTGCAATACATTGCCGGAATCAAGTTTTTCTCCCCATACGGTCTTCAGCATACGGTTTCCTCCTTGACGGCTGCAAGCTGCTTTTTCTGCTCGCGGTAAAGCATCCAAAGCGGGATGGCGGTCAACAACAGAACCGCTGCCGCGGCGATAAAGATCTCCGGAGTGGGCACAGTCTTGGTCTGCCCCAGATCCACATAGGTCTGGGCGTTGCCCCTGATCACCTGCGCACCGATAAAGGGGCCGATCAGCATGGGCAGCATAACGGAAAACACCATGCGTACACCCTGAAAATGCCCGGATTTATCCGGTGGGGTCAGGTCGCGGATCTGAGCCATCAGGGTGGAGGTAAGCAACATGTAGCCGCTCATCATCACCATACCGGCAAGGATCACCGGGAGCATGTCACGGACAAAGAACATGGCAAGCAGTCCCAACAGCATCACCAGCGCGGCAGGAATGGCAAAGCGCAGCTTGCCCACCCGGTCGATAAAGCGCCCGCCGATCACGCTGACGGCAGATGCCACGATCAGCACGGCACCCAGCACGATGGCATAGGCATCCAGCTTCAGATAGTGCTGCATGTAAATGATCAGATAGGGGAAGAACACCTGCACCGCAACAGAGAAAACGCACATGGCGGTCAAAGCCAGATACAGCGATTTGTGCTCCCGCACCACCGCCGGTCGGAAACCGTACACCAGCTGCTCAAAGAATGGCTTGCGTTCGGGCTTGATGTCCGCGTCTTCCAGCAGGAAAAGGGAAGCAAAGCCGGTGGCGATTACAACACCGCCAAAAATGAAGAAGAATTCCTGCCATTTGCCTGCCTGCGTCATTCCGTCGAAAAGGCCGAAGATGATCAGCATGGAGATGAGCGGAAGGATGCTCAGTACACTTTCCACCTTGCCACGCTGGCGGGTATCCACAACATCGGTCACGTAGGCGTTGAAAGCGGCATCGTTTGCGGTGGAACCGAAAAAGGTCATTATGCAGTCCAATGCGATCACCATAAAAGCGGCGGCGGCAACTGCGTTGGCGGAGGGGAACAGCAGGGCGGCGTTTTCCACCGTTACCAGTCCGAAGGCCATGGTGCTTACGCCCCACAGCAGGTATCCGGCGCAGATGAATGGCTTGCGTTTGCCCGTACGGTCGCTTACCACGCCCATCAAAAGCGTGGTAAGGGTCGCGATCACCGCACTGGCGGCAACCATGGTTGCCACATAGCCGGGATCGGTGGAAATGGTGTTGTAAAGAAAAACATTGAAATACATATTCTCGATCGTCCAGGCAAACTGGCCTGCCAATCCCAGAAGTGCAAGCATGCTCCACATGCGCGCACCGATCTTCGGTCCGGTACTCATGGTGTTGTTCTCCTTTCAGACAGCAGCAATCCGTAACGATCGCTCTTTATACTTATTATATCAAAACCGAAAAGGCAGGACAAGTGCAAATAAGCCCATTGACGAAACACCTTCAAGGTTGTAAAATATATTCAGTCATGTACGATTGATTCCACGGGAGGTTTGATGCATGTTCTACGATCAGAAAATATGGGTCGGCACCGATTCGGACGGCAATCCGGTTAATCTGCTGCCCCATATGGCTAACCGGCATGGTTTGATCGCGGGTGCCACCGGTACCGGTAAAACCGTCAGCCTTAAGGTGATCGCCGAAGGCTTCTCCGATATGGGCGTACCGGTCTTCCTGAGCGATATCAAGGGCGACCTGAGCGGCATGGTCAAGATGGGCGTGGATAACGCCAACATCCAGAAGCGGGTTCAGATGTGCGGGATGCCGGGCTTTACCCCCAAGAAGTATCCTGCCTGTTTCTGGGATGTTTACGGCGAACAGGGCATTCCCGTACGTACCACCGTGCTGGAAATGGGCCCCATGCTCCTCAGCCGCATGCTGGGGCTTAATGAGACCCAGTCCGGCGTGCTGAATATCGTTTTCCGCGTGGCAAACGATGGCAAGCTGCCCCAGAAGGTGGATATGTACGGCCAGATCGTTAACGAGCCCCAGCTGCAGAATATTGCCGATCTGAAGCAGGCAATCGCCTATGTTGGTGCTCATGCAGACGAATACACCGTGGAATACGGCAACGTTAGCCGTGCCAGTATCGGCGCCATCCAGCGCGCCGTAGCGCTGCTGGAGGATCAGGGCGGCGACAAGTTCTTCGGCACCCCTGCCCTCAACATTGCCGACTGGATCAAGGTGGATGAGGATGGCCGCGGTCTGATCAGCATTCTGGCATGCGACAAACTGTTCCTGAATCCCTTGATGTATTCCACTTTCCTTCTCTGGCTGCTGACCGAGCTCTACGAGCTGCTGCCCGAGCGCGGCGACTGCGACAAGCCGGTCATGGTCTTCTTCTTTGATGAAGCCCACCTGCTGTTCAACGACTGCCCCAAGCAGCTGATGGACAAGATCGAACAGGTGGTTCGTCTGATCCGTTCCAAGGGCGTTGGTGTTTACTTTATTACCCAGAACCCCACCGACGTACCCATGACGGTGCTTGGTCAGCTGGGCAACCGTGTGCAGCATGCGCTGCGCGCTTTTACACCGCTGGATCAGAAAGCGGTCAAGGTTGCGGCACAGACCTTCCGCACCAACCCCAAGTTCAATACCGAGGAGGCTATCACCCTGCTGAAGACGGGCGAAGCCCTCATCTCCTTCCTGGATGAAAACGGCGCTCCCGGTATTGTACAGCGCGCCACTGTTCTGCCGCCCCAGAGCTACATGGGTGCCATCACAGTGGAAGAAAGAAACGAAGTAATCAACCAATCAGAGTTTAAAGGAGTGTACCATCCCATGACCGAGCAGAACAACATGGAACAGATCCCCGTCGCCGAGCAGCCCGTCTACCAGCAGCCCATGATGCAGCCCCAGCAGGGCTTCATGGTGCTCGATCCCACCACCGGCCAGTATGTGCAGCAGCCTGTGATGCAGCAGCCCATGATGCAGCAGGGCATGTACCAACAGCCCATGATGCAGCAGCCCATGGGTTATCCCCAGGTGCCCACCCTGCAGGCTACCCCTGTGCAGCCCATGGCCAGCACCGCTGCCGCTCAGCCCGCCGTGCAGACCATGCTGGTGATGGATCCCACCACCGGTCAGTATGTGCAGCGCCAGATGCAGTTCAACCCCGCCACCGGTCAGTATATGCCCGTAATGACCGAAGAAGAGAAGAAGGCTGCCGCTCTGGCTGCCAAGGAAGCCGAGAAGGCTGCCAAGGAAGCTGCCAAGGCTGAGAAGGAAGCCCTCGCCGAAGCCCGCCGTCAGCGTGCCGACGAGCTGCGTGAAGAGCGTGCCGAGCGTGCCCGTGTAAACGACAGCGTTCTGGGTCGCATCAAGAACACCGCCATTTCTTCCGCCACCCGTACCGCCACCAACAAGCTGGTCAACGGTCTCATCAACGGCATCTTCGGCAAGAAGAAGTAAAAACACACCTCAACCCGCCTGTGCAGTTGTACGGGCGGGTTTTTTCGTGCTTTGTTCATTTGCGGGTAAAGGATTTGCACAAAAACCCGTATACTTCTTCCTCACTGCTTGCAAAGCGGAGAAAATCGTGCTATGATTACACTATACAGCAGCTTGTAACTGCTGAATATCGAAACAGGAGGAACAGTACTATGGCATATGTTATTAATGACGAGTGCATCGCCTGCGGCGCTTGCGCTGCTGAGTGCCCCGTGGAAGCTATCACCGAGGGCGATGGCAAGTTCGTGATCGATGCTGACAAGTGCATCGGCTGCGGCGCTTGCGCCGGCACTTGCCCCGTTGGCGCTCCCGTAGAGGAGTAATTCGGTTAACCGACAGAGCAGCACGATTTCGGTCGTGCTGCTTTGCTTTTTGTTGCGTTCTTTTTTATCGCAGAGAGAATACCGCTCAAGGCAATGGATTTCTGTGGGAAAGCTTGTTTTCCGGACAGAGTAATGGTATAATTAAGGTTACACCGAAAGGGGGTATGGCCATGCAGAGCATGACCGGCTACGGGCGTGGACGCGTCTGTCTGGATGGACGGGAAATGGTGGTAGAGCTGAAAAGCGTTAATCACCGCTATCTGGATCTGTCCTTCCGTCTGCCCAAGAATCTTGCAATGGCAGAGGACACGCTCCGCAGTGCCATTCAGCGCTCGGAAGTAAACCGTGGGCATGTGGATGTGTTTGTTACCTATACCAATACCCGCGAGGATGCCCGAACCCTTGAAGTGGACGAAACATTGCTTGCCGGCTTCCGGCAGGCGATGCGCAATGCAGGCGACCTGCTCAGCGACTACCGGAGCGCCACTGTTGGCGAGGTGCTTTCCCTCAGCGGTGCGTTGACGGTCTCGCAGGCAGACGAAGATGCCGAAGCAGTAAAGCAGCTTGCCCAAGCGGCAGTTGCCCAGGCGCTGGAAGCCCTTGTGGATATGCGCACCCGCGAAGGCAGTAACCTGCGCAAGGATCTGCGCGGTCATTTGCAGCAGGTGGCTTCCTTGCGGGAAACCATTGCGCTGCGTGCGCCCATGGTGCCGCAGGAATATCGGAAACGTCTGGAAGCCAGACTCAAGGAATGGCAGGTGGATGGGGTAGATCCCCAGCGGATCGCACAGGAGGTTGCCATTATGGCAGATCGCTGCGCCATCGACGAAGAGCTGAGCCGTCTGGGCAGCCATCTGGATCAGTTCGAAACCATTCTGGCCACCGAACCCCAACCCGGTAAAAAACTGGATTTCCTTCTGCAGGAAATGAACCGCGAGGTCAATACCATCGGCTCCAAGGCATCCGATGCTCAGATCGCAAAGGCTGTTGTGGATGCCAAGTGCACGCTGGAAAAGCTGCGCGAGCAAGTGCAGAACGTTGCCTGACGGCAGGAAGGAAATCGGTATGCTGAGACTGATCAATATCGGCTTTGGCAACATGATCGCAGCTGACAGGATCGTTGCCATCGTCAGCCCCGACAGCGCACCTGTCAAGCGGATGATTCAGGAAGGGCGGGAACGCCACCGGATCATCGATGCCACGCAGGGTCGCCGTACCCGCGCGGTAATCCAGACCGACAGCGACCATATCGTACTCTCTGCCATCCAGCCCGAAACCATAGCGGGACGAGTGGCAGGGAAAGATAACCTCACCAAAGACGACGAAAGAGAGGCGTAATGCATGGCTCCGAAGATCGACAAAAAAGCAATGCTGCTGATCGTATCCGGTCCCTCCGGTGTTGGCAAGGGTACACTGGTCAAGATGCTTCTGGAGAAGGCTCCCAGCTTTGCACTGTCCTGCAGTGTTACCACCCGCGGCCCACGGAACGGCGAGATCGAAGGGGTTCATTACCACTTCATCACCGACGAGGTTTACGACCGGATGCTTGCAGAGAACGATTTTCTGGAGCATGCCGATGTGCATGGTAACCGCTACGGCACGCCCCGCAAGCCCGTGGAGCAGATGCTTGCCGAGGGGAAGAATGTGATTCTTGAGATCGACCCTCAGGGAGCCATTGCAGTCATGGAAAACCCCGATGTGGTCGATTATGTAAGCGTGTTTATCCTTCCTCCCAGCTATCAGCAGCTGCGGGAGCGGCTTACCGATCGCAAGACCGATGAGCCCGAGGTGATCGAACGCCGCATGAAGAATGCCCGCACCGAGATCGCCAAACTGAACCGTTATCAGTATGCTATCATCAATGACGACAAGGATGTCGCTTTTGATGAGCTGCTTGGGATCGTAAACGCAGAAATGCGCCGCACGGTCCGCTATATGCCCGAGATCCCCGAAACCCCCGAAGACTGAGAAATATAGGAGGAAGCCAACATGTCTATCGTAGAGCCCAACATCGTCGAACTGTCCGAGAAGGTCGATTGCCGTTACACCCTCGTTGTGGAAGCCAGCAAGCGCGCCCGCCAGCTGGTGGATGAGAAGGAACCCCTCATCGATGCCAAGGATATGAAACCCCTGAAGATCGCTGTCGAAGAGATCAACCGCGGTCTGCTCACCTACGAGCGCGATGCCGACGTAACGGAGGAGTAATATGCTCACAGGCAAGCATGTTGTGCTGGGCGTTACCGGCGGCATTGCTGCGTACAAGGCCTGCGAGGTGGTTTCCCGTCTGCGCAAGCTGCATGCCGGCGTGGACGTGATCATGACCGAGAACGCCACCAAGCTGGTCGCCCCGCTTACCTTCGAAACGCTCAGCAATCGTCCTGTGGCTGTGGATACCTTCAGCCGCATCGAAAGCTGGGATGTGAAGCATATCTCGCTGGCACAGAAGGCGGATGTGTTCGTGGTTGCTCCCACCACCGCCAATCTGATGGCCAAGCTGGCTCACGGTATTGCGGATGATATGCTTTCCACCACGCTGTTGGCGACCAAGGCGCCCATTCTGTTGGCACCGGCCATGAATACCGGCATGTGGACGGCACAGGCCACTCAGGATAATCTCAAGACCCTGCAGGAACGTGGCGTTCATACCGTCGGGCCTGCCAGCGGCATGCTCGCCTGTGGCGATACCGGTGCGGGTCGGATGAGCGAACCGGAAGAGATCGTGGAAGCTATCTGCAAGCTGCTTACCGCCAAACAGGACTTGGCAGGCAAGAAAGTATTGGTCACCGCCGGCCCCACGGTTGAACGTATCGATCCGGTGCGTTACCTTACAAACGATTCCTCCGGCAAGATGGGCTACGCCATTGCACAGGCTGCTCTTGACAGGGGCGCAGAGGTAACGGTGGTCACCGGCCCTGTGCACATTCCCGCTCCTGTCGGTGCAAGGATACTACCGGTGCAGTCCACCATGGATCTCTACCATACTATGCTGGAAAATGCCCCCTTGCAGGATATCGTGATCCAAGCCGCCGCCCCTGCCGATTACCGGGTGGAAAAGCCTGCCGATCAGAAGATCAAAAAGCAGGATGGCGAATCGCTGGTGCTTACGCTGGTGGAAAACCCGGATGTAGCCAAAGCGGTGGGTCAGCAGAAAAAGCCCGGTCAGGTGCTGGTGGGCTTTGCTGCAGAGACCCAGAAGGTTACCGAGAACGCCATCAAGAAGCTGCACAAAAAGAATCTGGATATGATCGTTGCCAACGATGTTACCGCCGAGGGCGCTGGTTTTGGGGTGGATACCAACATCGTTACTCTCATTACCGAAGCAGGGCTCAAGCCTCTGCCCAAGATGACCAAGCGTCAGGTAGGGGACTGCATTCTGGACGAGGCGCTGCGGCTTTTGCAGCAGAAATAAGAACAGACAAAACCCATTCGCGGCAATTGCTGCGAATGGGTTTTGTTTTCAGTTTTTTCATTCAAAGGTATTGACAACTATATCGGAGTACGATATAGTTGTATCACGATATATCGAACGACGATATATCGACAAACAATACAGAGGTGCGATATGAACGAAACATTGGCATTGACCGAATCCACCTACTACATTCTCTTGTCGCTGCACACGCCGCAGCATGGCTACGGTATTATGCAGCAGGCAGAGCAGATGTCCGGCGGGCGGGTGCGGCTGGCGGCAGGTACCCTGTACGGCGCACTGAATACCCTGTGCGACAAGGGTTGGATCATTCAGCTGCCGGTTGTTGACGGCAGCCGCAAGAAGGAATACAAGCTGACCGAAAAAGGAAGGCAAGTACTGGAAAACGAACTCGACCGTCTGCGCCGGCTGGTCGCAAACGGAGAAGCCGTATTGGGCAAGGAGGAAGCATAATGCGTAAGTCGATCACAAAGTGGTTCTGGGCTTGGGATTTTGATAAGGAAGAGGAATGGCTGGAGGAGATGGCACGCAACGGCTGGACTTTGGATGGCGTCGGTTTTTGCAGATATCATTTCATCAAGACCGAGCCGGGCGAGTACAGTGTACGCTTGCAGTATCTGCCCGTGGGCGCAGAAACCGACGAATATTCCGCTTTGATGGAGGAAAGCGGAACTGAACGTGTCGGGCGCATAGTACAGTGGGTCTATTACCGCAGCAAGACTGCCAATGGTCCCTTCGAACTGTTCTCCGATCTGGATTCCCGCATTGATCACCTGAACAAGATTGCTTCGCTGATGCTGTTCATGGCGATCCTGAATCTGGTGATCGGGCTGATCAACTCCCGTTCTCCGGTCTGTTTGGGCTGGATCAATCTGGTGGTCGTGTCTCTGCTCACTTATGGTGTTGGCCGCATCCACGGCAAAAGGGAAGCGCTGGAGAAAGAACGGCGAATCCGGGAATAACGTTTGTATGGGGGAGAGTGCTGTGCGGAAACTGAAGCCCGTAGCAGTCGGCATCCATCTGGCAACCATGCTTGGATGCTTTGTACTGTTCATCCTGCGCGGTGTGCATAGCTTTGATGCTGAGATTGTGATTATCAACCGCGAGATCACCTCTCATATCAGCAATTTCGCATTGAGTTATGTTCTGTGCGCCCTTGTGGGTATGCTGCTGCTGTCGGCAGGAAGGCACCTCCGGTCTGCCCTGTTGTTTTGTCTTGCGGTGCTTGCGGCCAATCTGGTGTATGAAGCGTTTCTGCCCGTTGCCAACACGAGAGATATGGTCGATGCCCTCTATGGTTTCGCCGGTTCGCTGGCAGGCGGGGCGTACTTGTGCTGGCTGAATGCTTTTGGGTTCGTACGATGATCTTCAGAAATACAGCTCTTCTGTATGGAAGGGCTGTTTTCATATCCAGCAAACTCCATACATGGAACAGCCAAAAAAGACACAACCTACCTCCAGTAAACCGCAAATGGAGGTACAGCCGTTGATCAGCGCGATTTTGTTTGGTATTCAGCTCTTGGTAACCATCGTTGTGGGTATTTACTTCTATACCCAGATCCGCAACCAGCGAAAGGCACAGCCTGCAATGCGCCGTGACAGCGGGCGGGAATTTGAAAAGCTGCAGAAGCTGCGGTCGCTCAGACTCAGCCAACCGCTGGCAGAAAAAGTGCGTCCGGCGAAGTTTTCCGATATCATTGGTCAGGAAGACGGGATCAAATCCCTCAAGGCGATCCTCTGTGGCAAGAATCCGCAGCATGTAATCATCTACGGCCCGCCCGGTATCGGTAAAACCTGTGCAGCCAGACTGGTGCTGGAGGCGGCCAAGAAAAGCCCGGGTACGCCCTTTGCCGCCGATGCTCCCTTCATTGAAATGGATGCTACCTGTGTGCGTTTTGACGAACGCGCCATTGCAGATCCGCTCATCGGCAGCGTGCATGATCCCATCTATCAGGGTGCGGGCCCTCTGGGGGTACAGGGAGTGCCCCAACCCAAACCGGGTGCGGTCACCAGGGCGCATGGCGGTGTTTTGTTTCTGGATGAGATCGGTGAATTGCACCCCGTGCAGATGAATAAGCTGCTCAAGGTACTGGAAGACCGCAAGGTTATGCTGGAATCGGCGTATTACCAGCCGGATGATCATGGCACACCCAGGCACATCCACGATATCTTCAAAAATGGTTTGCCCGCCGATTTTCGTTTGGTGGGAGCCACCACAAGAAGCCCCGGCGAGATCCCGCCTGCTCTGCGTTCCCGCTGTATGGAGATCTATTTCCGCGCGTTGGAACCGGAAGAAGTTGCGGATATCGCTTTCAATTCCGCACAGCGCGCCGGTTATACCATGAAAAGAGAAGACGCAGAAGTGGTGGGACGCTTTGCCGCTTGCGGACGCGATGCCGTAAACATTGTACAAATGTGTGCGGGTCTTGCCCAGATGGAGGAACGTACCGATATTCAGACCAAGGATGTGGAATGGGTCGTGTATTCCGGTCATTATGCTGCACGCCCCGAGCAGCAGGCCGATACAGCCGACCGGGTCGGCGTGGTTCATGGTCTTGCGATCGTCGGCAGCCATCAGGGGGTTACCATGGAAATTGAAGCGGTCGCGCAGAAAGGAACCGGCAAACTGCACATAACCGGTATTGTGGAGGAAGAAGAACTGGGCAGCGAGAACCGCAGGATCCGTCGAAAATCCTCTGCCAGAAGCTCTCTGGAAAACGTGATGACCCTGCTTTCCTCTATGGGCTATCCGACCGATTCGTACGATCTGCATATCAATTTCCCCGGCGGTAGCCCGGTGGACGGTCCTTCTGCCGGGGTTGCCATGGCTGTGGTTGCCGCCAGCGCCCTTTCCGGCAGAGCGGTGGATGGACATGTAGCGGTCACGGGCGAAGTATCCGTGCTGGGTGCGGTCAAGCCTGTGGGTGGTGTGCCGGGAAAGGTGGAGGCTGCCCAGCGGGCGGGACTCACTACCGTGCTGATCCCTGCAGATAACCAATTGGAGCGTTTTGAACACGCAACGATTCAGGTGGTGCCGATCCGTACACTGAAGGAAGCGCTTGACAGGATGCTGCTGCCCGCCACATCCGCACAACTGCTGCCTGCACAGAATGCGGAAGCTGTTCCGTCAGTAACGGCAGCATTGCCCGTGCTGATCGCAGGTGAACGTCTGGCCTCCGGGAAGGGATGATCTGCCCATTTTAGACATTATGCGCCCTGTGCTTGCATTTGTACCCCGAACCCGATATAATCATTCATGGCTTTTTGCCGTCTATGATTTTTTTCGCCTGCGAAGCGGGCATCGGAGGTACCTATGCAGGAAAAAACACGCAGAGCACAGCGCATCACGCTGCCGGTGCTGCCTTTGAGAGGGATCATGGTGTTCCCCTATATGGTCATGCATTTCGATGTTGGCCGTCCCAAGAGCATAGCCGCTCTGGAAAAAGCGATGATGGAAGATCAGCGCATTTTCCTGGTTGCTCAGAAGGATGCGGATGTTGACGATCCGCAGAACGGCGACTTGTTCCGGGTGGGCACGGTAGCCCACATCAAACAGGTGCTGCATCTGCCCGGAGACAGTATCCGTGTGATGGTGGAAGGCTTGCACCGCGCAGTGCTTGTCGATGTACTGGAGACCGAGCCCTTTATGGTGGCGGAGGTACGCAGCGCCCAGCATCCCGCCGGCGATTCTATGGAGCTTGAAGCGCTGGTACGCACCACGCACAGCTATTTTGAAAAGCTGGCTCAGGAAAGCAAGCGGGTATCTCAGGAAACGCTGCATTCCGTTCTGGCGGTGGATGACCCCGAACAATTGGCAGATATCATTGCAGCCAACGTGCTTACCTCGCTGGAAGACCGACAGTCCATCCTGGAAAAGCTGAAGGTCTCCGAACGTTTGGAGGCGGTCTGCAGCATTCTGCTTCGCGAAACCGAGCTTTCCGATGTGGAAAAGCAGGTGCAGAGCCGTATCAAGAACCAGATCGAGCAGAACCATAAGGATTTCTATCTCAGGGAGCAGATCAAGGCGATCCAGATCGAACTGGGCGACCGGGACGGCACCGAGGTGGAGGAACTGCGGGAACGTCTCGCCAAAACACCGCTGAATGATGAGGCGCGTCAGAAGTGCGAGAAGGAGATCGACCGCCTTTCTCAGATGCCTCCGGGAATTCCCGAGATCAACGTAAGCCGTACGTATATCGAATGGATCCTTGATCTGCCCTGGGGCAAGACCACCCAGGATCAGCTGGATCTGAAACGGGCGCGCAAGGTGCTGGATCAGGAGCACTACGGCATGGAACGGGTCAAGGAACGAATTATCGAATACCTTGCCGTTCTGCGCATGAAAAACGATATGAAGGGGCCGATTCTGTGCTTTGCAGGCCCTCCCGGTGTCGGTAAAACCTCTATCGTACGTTCCATTGCCAAGGCGGTAGGACGCGAATTTGTGCAGATGTCCCTTGGCGGTGTGCGTGATGAGGCGGAGATCCGCGGTCATCGCCGCACTTATGTGGCTGCTATTCCCGGTCGGATCATTGCAGGTCTCAAGCAGGCCGGGACGATGAACCCTGTGTTCCTGTTTGACGAGATCGACAAGCTGACCCAGAGCATGCAGGGCGATCCCTCCGCGGCTATGCTGGAGGTGCTGGATGCAGAGCAGAACCATGCGTTCCGTGATCATTACATGGAACTGCCGTTCGATCTGAGCCGCGTTATGTTCATTACCACGGCAAATAACATCGAAACCATTCCTCCCGCACTTCGCGACCGTCTGGAGATCATTGAGGTGTCCAGCTATACCGAGGAAGAAAAACTGCGCATTGCCAAGAAGCATCTTTTGCCCAAGCAGATCACAGCCCATGGCATGAAGAACGGCAGTGTTCGCTTGAACGAAAAGCTCATCTCCACGGTTATTGAGGACTATACCCGTGAGGCGGGCGTGCGTCAGCTGGAGCGTGTTCTGGCCAAGGTAGTGCGTAAAGCAGCTGTGGAGATGCTGGACAAGAACACCAAACAGGTGACTGTGGGTCCGGATAAGCTGCGCAGCTATCTGGGTGCAGCCCGGTATACCCGAGAGGCTCTGGAGAGCAACGACCGGATCGGCGTTGTCAACGGTCTGGCGTATACCTCTGTCGGCGGCGAATTGCTGCCTGTGGAGTGCGCTGTTATGGAGGGCACGGGTGCGCTCCAGCTTACCGGCAGCCTTGGTGATGTGATGCAGGAAAGCGCAAAAGCGGCGCTCAGCTGGGTTCGTGCCCATGCGGCTGCGTGGGGCGTGAATGCGGAGTTCTTCCGTAAGCATGATATCCATATCCATGTACCGGAAGGGGCTGTGCCCAAGGATGGTCCCAGCGCAGGTGTTACGCTGACAACAGCCCTCGTCAGTACGTTGCTGGAAAACCCTGTGCGCCAGAGCGTTGCGATGACCGGCGAAATCACGCTGCGCGGTCGGGTGCTGCCGATCGGCGGCTTGAAGGAAAAGCTGATGGCAGCCTACCGCGCCGGTATCCGGCAGGTACTCATCCCCAGAGAAAACCTGAAGGATCTGGAGGATGTGGCACAGGTTGTGCTGGACAAGCTGGAGATCATCCCGGCGGATGATGTGGAGAAGGTATTGCAGACCGCTCTTGTCAACGAGCTCCCCACGGCGGAGGTGCAACATGGAGATTAAGCAGGCTTCGTTTGTAACCAGTCTGGCGCAGTATCACGAGAAACCGCCCATTCAGCTGCCCCAGATCGCGGTTGTTGGCAAGAGCAATGTTGGTAAAAGCTCACTGATCAACTCGCTGTGCAACCGGCACAAGCTGTGCAAAACCAGCGCTACGCCCGGAAAAACCCGGCTGATCAATGTGTTCCTGATTAATAACGAGTTTCATCTTGTGGATCTGCCGGGTTATGGCTTTGCTAAGGTGGATAAGGCCGAGAAGCAACGCTGGGGTGCGATGATGGACGGCTATTTTCAGGAAAGCACTCAGCTGATGCATGTGCTGCATCTTGTGGATATCCGCCATGATCCTACGCAGGATGATATCGCCATGAGCCAGTACTTCCGGCAGATGGACATCCCCTTTACGGTGGTCGCTACCAAGGCGGATAAGATCAGCCGGGGAGCGCGGATGAAGCATATTGCACCGATTTGCCGCGCCCTTCTGGTGCAGCCTTGGGAAGTGGTTCCTTATTCCAGCGAAGACGGTTCCGGCAGGGATAAGCTGCTGGAGATCGTTGAAGACATTCTCTACGGCGAAGAAGACGCCGGGACGGCAGAGGAATAAGGCACATATCGTTTCGAACCGCATAGCATGCAGTATCCTCCCCATGGAACAATGGAAAGGAGCAAAGGCATGCAGCAGCGTAATTTGTTTATGAAGCCTGCGTTGCAGCCCGGCGAAGCTGTACTGCTTCCTGCGCTGCCCGGAAACCGATGGCAGGAAACGATCGCCGCCGGGCTGAAAACGTCCGATGAAAGTTCGACGTTCATTCCTGCGGGCGAGGAATGGAAAGGGCAGACAACCGCCCTGAGCACACAGGTGCGCACCTCCGGCAGCATGGCCGGACGAAGCGTTCTCAGGGCGGCGGGCTTCGGAAATGCAGCAAACCGATCTTCTGCATGGATGTACCCCGGCTTTTCCTCTGCCCGGGCATGCAGGAGAAGACGGTGCGGCAGAACATGATGCCCGGTCTGCAAACATAAGAAAACGGGCTGCAGCAGAAAGTTGCTTCTGCTGCAGCCTTTTCCTGTATGTTGGGGCGCATACGCCGCTTTGGATCAGCGTACGAACAGCTGGGTCACATAGACAAAGCCCTGAGCATCTGTTACAACGCCGATGCCCACCTTTGTCCAATTGGGCGAGAGTATGTTGCGGCGGTGGCCTTCGCTGCTCATAAATGCGGCCTGGGATTTTTCTACGGTTGCGTGATGGGCGATGTTTTCACCTACGGCAAGAAACGAATACCCGAAGGTTTTGAGCATCTGGGACGCACTGCCGTAAGTGGGGGATGTATGAGCAAAGTAACGGTTGTCTTTCATGTCCTGACTCTTTGCTCTTGCAATGCGGCATAATTCAGGGTCCAGAGTGAGGGGTGAAAGCCCGTTTGCAGAACGATCCTTGTTAAGCAAAAGAAATGCATTTTCCTCTTGCATGCCTACATAACCCGTAGTATAATCATCGTCTGTAGAGGGGGCAGGCGTTGTTGAAACTGGCTTTTTGCTCGCTTGCGGATGCATTGTTGCGGTCGGAACGGGCCGCGGCGTGTGGCCGGGCTGTGCGGTCGGTATCGGTGCCTGTGTTCTCTCGGGCATGATGGTTGGCGTGGAAACCGGTGCGGGTGTTACCGTCGGAAGCAGGGTTGGTTCTGTTCCGCACTGGGGGATCCCCGTAACAGCAGGTGTGTGAGTGCTTATGGGTACTTGCGTCAAAACAGGTCTCACATCAAGGGTCGGTGTGGGCGAAGCTGCTGCGATGCTTGTGTTTCCAAGCATAACCGCCAGGAGCAGAACAATCGTCTTCTGTTTCTTTCTCATAAGAACCTCCGTATGTTTGGGATTGCGATTTCGCAATAAAATCGTAATATATTCGTAATAAATATTCAACGATTTATCCAGCCGGGTTCCATGGGAATACATGCCAAGTATCCAAAGGACGTTCGGTCCGCAATGTTAGAGAGGGGAACTGTATAATGAAACTGGTCAAGTGTCCCAGATGCGATCTGAATTACATTCAGGAAACCGAAAAACTGTGCAAGGTATGCCAGCGCGAAATGAAGGGCGAGCAGACCTCCGAAGAAATGGAGCTTTGTTCCGTCTGCAACGCCGCGCCTGCTCTGCCTGGCCACGATGTGTGTCTGGGATGCCTGAAGGAAATGAATACAGGCAATACCACCAGCGACCAAGATGATACCGGCGTTACCGACAGCGCTCTGCCGGAACTCAGCTCGGTGAGCACCATGGACGAGATCATTCCTCAGATCAACGAAGATATCCCGGAAAATGAATTTGGCGATATTCAGAACGAATTGTCCCTTGAGGATGTAATCGAAGAAGAAAACCAGGACGAAGACGAGGAAGAGGATATCTGACCGCCTTTCGCAGCAAAGAAGTGAGGGAAGCATGGCTGTATTTGCAATAGGAGATCTGCACCTGCCGGGCGGCAACGAAAAGCCCATGGATGTCTTTGGCAGCCACTGGGAAAACCATTTCGAAACCATTTCAAAAAATTGGTTGGAAATGGTAGCGCCGCAGGATGTAGTGCTCATTCCGGGCGATATCAGCTGGGCGATGCAGCTTGCACAAATTACAGATGATCTTCGCGCAATAGAGGCTCTGCCCGGACAGAAGATTTTCCTTCGCGGCAACCATGACTATTGGTGGAACGCCATAGGCAAGGTTCGGGCAATGCTGGGGCCGGGCAGCTATGCATTGCAAAACGATGCTGTTATGCTGAACGGTCTGGTATTCTGCGGTACCAGAGGCTGGATGTTTCCGACGGCAGCACAGCCGCTGGGCGAGCAGGACGAGAAGGTGTTCCTGCGCGAGTGTATGCGTCTGCGCATGTCTCTGGATCAGGCAGTGAAGCTTTCCAAGGGCGAGCCGGTTGTTGCCATGATGCATTTTCCGCCCTTGTTTGCAGACGGTATGGCAACCGCGTTTACCGATATCCTCGACGAATACCCCATAAGCGACGTGATCTACGGTCACCTGCACGGTCACGGCATTAAGATCGCATTTGAGGGCGAACGAAATGCGATTCGCTACCACCTGGCCTCCTGCGACGCTTTGGGCTTTCGCCCCAAGCACATTGAGCACCTATAAAATAATTACATTTTAGAAATAAATTTGTAATAGTTTAGCAATAAAAATAGTAAGAACGCCTGTTCTCAAGGCTTTCGGAATGTTTTGTGAAACAAACGTTTCGGAAGACGGCAGAAAATGAAGCCGAACGCCTTCGAGAACGGGCGTTCTTGTTTTTTGTGTCCGTTTTTTGCCTCTCGATGGCCTTGAAACCCTTGCCGGAAGGCGGTTTGAGATTGCGTGCAGCACCCGAATGTGGTATAACGGGTATGTGATGTGGGGGATATCTCCTACAAACGAACGTAAAGTGGCTGAAAAGTGGGAGGTGAAGTTCGCGTGGACGAAATGCGTCAGGAAACAGTCGAGAATGCGTCTGGCGAACAGGACCTGGAAATCTTCGATTTTTTCAGTTGCTATGCGCACTCGCTGGATACGAAGGGACGATTGATCATTCCGAATGTATACCGCGAACCGCTCGGGGCAAAATTCACCGTCTCCATAACGCCGGACGGTGAGGGAATAGCCCTCTATCCGGAAACGACGTTTGATCGAATGATCAGAGATCTTGCCAAATTGAACCGGTACGACGATCTGGTCAGGCGATATATTTCTTACCTTGCCAAGATGAGCTACCGCTGTATGGAAACCGATTCTCAGGGCCGCCTCCTTATCCCGACAAAGCTACGCCGTCAGATTCTGGGCGACGAAGTGAAGGAAGTGGAGATCAGCGGCGCTTTGGATCATGTCCGTATATGCAGCACGGATCTGGCCGCCGATGACGACCTCTTCTTTAAGGAACATCGTGCCGAGATGAACCAGAGGATCAGTGCCCTGAAGGCAGAACAATGATTATTGAAAGGAGCTGGAGAACAAAATGGGCGATACTTACAAACGCGTTTATGGCGGCCCGAGCGCTGATCGAATGATTGGCGTGATCCCGAATCCTAATCGCAGGATGAACATCGGCGAAAATGTGTTTCTGCCCGATAACGTATGGGACTCCAGCACCGGTCGGGTGGTTCCGCAGTACGACTCCCGCTGGAAAAACCCCAGTTCGAGGGATACTGCATTCCGATTTGAACAAAGCATGCGGAATGAAGCACATAAGAATGGCTGTCGTTGCCGCCAGATCTCTTTGACGATGGCGGCTGTTCTGGCAATGCTGTTCGTTGTTCTGCTGGGAGCCTTTACGCTCAGCAACCGCTCCACGCTTCTGACCGTAGGCGATAATCTGGAGCAAAACCGTCAGGAGATACGATCTCTCAACAAAAAGATCGAAGATGTTCAGGTTGAGATCGATCAGGCAAAATCGGAAACCACCATTGGTCAACAGGCTACGGGAAAACTGGGCATGATCCACGCCGAGAAAGCGCTGACGATTTCGCTGGTGGCGATGGATGCCTATCCTTCGGAGAGTCCCAATCTCGGTTATACTGCCGAGGTTGCGGTATCCGGTTGGGAAGAGCCTGTCCATGAGACAGTACAGATGTCTGCAAACATGGAGTAACCCCCCCGAATTCACGCTGTTATTGCCGAAGGCGGAATAAAGAAAAACGGTCTTGCATACATCCTATTATCAAGCATAATGGGGGATAGTGTATGCAGACCGAATTACACGTACGAAAAAGGATACTGGGGCTGCTGCTCCTGTTTGTGCTTTTGTTCTTTTTGCTGTTTCTGCGCATTGTGCTGCTGACAACAGTCCGTTCTGCCGCGCTTACAGAGCGCGGCATTCGTCAATGGACACGCGAGGGGACTGTTTTTGCACGCAGGGGCAGTATATTGGATGTTCACGGAAACACGCTGGTGATGAGTGCAACCGCCTATATCGTCAGCGCTGATCCGCGAAAGATCACGGACGCGTCGGCGTTCGCCGACCTGATAGCACCCGTTCTTTCTATGAGCGGCGAAACTGTACGGAGCAAGATCGCTGATCGCACAAAGGCCTCTGTTACGCTGAAACGTCAGGTGTCAGCGGAAACAGCCGGCCGGTTGCGCAATCTGCAGTTGAGTGAGGATCCTCAGACAGCTGCGCTGGCCAAAGCGCTTCTGTTTGATGAAGATGTCCGCAGGGTATATCCCTATGGGGCGATGCTTGTACAGACCTTGGGATTGACGAATGTGGACAATGTCGGGCAGTCGGGATTGGAGCAACAGTACGACAGTCTGCTGCGGGGCGTAGCCGGACAGATCCTTCGAACGGTAGACGGTCACAACCGTACCGTATACGACAGCGGGAATCTGTACATCGAACCGCAGAATGGAAACGATCTGGTGCTTACGATCGATGCGACCGTTCAGCAGATCTGCGAAAAGGCGATGCGGGAATGCTATCAGGTAAACAAGGCGCAGGCGGTGCATGTGATAGCGATGGATCCGTTTACGGGAGCAATCCTTGCCATGTGCTCCAAACCGGATTATGATCCCAACGATCCGCCACGCGGCGAAGCGGATGCATTGAACGACCTGATGCGCATCCGTTTGATCTCCGACGCATACGAACCGGGTTCCACCTTCAAGATCCTTACGGCAGCTGCTGCGATCGACAGTGGTATTACCCGGCCGGAGGAGGGGTTTTACTGTTCCGGCAAGATCAAAGTGGATGGGGATACCATCCGCTGCTGGGGGAATCCGCACGAAGCGGAAACCATGGAGCAGGCGCTGCAGAACAGCTGTAATCCTGTGTTTGTCGAGCTGGCGCTTCGTATGGGCACCGATACGTTTTATGCCTATCTGAAGGCTTTTGGTCTCGGAAGCAAAACCTCTGTTGACTTGCAGGGGGAGGGAAGTGGTATACTAATACCGCAAAGGTCTGTCAAAAACGTGGATCTGGCAAGGATCGGTTTTGGACAAAGCGTTGCGGTAACGCCGCTTCAGTTGCTCACGGCGGCCTGTTCCGTTATCAACGGCGGGCGTCTGATGCGGCCTTATCTGCTCAAGGAAGTGCTGTCGCCGGAAGGCGATGTTCTTCTGCGCACGCAACCGAAGGTCGTTTCCCGGCCGGTATCGGAGGAAACATCCAATACCATGCGTTTGCTGCTTGAAAAAGTGGTCAGTATCGGCGGCGCAAAAAACGCGGGGATCGAGGGCTTCCGCATCGGCGGCAAGACCGGCACCGCGCAGGTCTATAAGAACGGACGCATTGTGAAGGACGTGCACATCGGTTCCTTCCTCGGTTTCGCACCTGCCGACGATCCCAGAATCGCACTGCTGGTCATCGTGGATGAGGCGGATACCCCTGTGGATTACGGCGGAACCACTGCTGCCCCCTTTGCTCGACAAATCTTTGCGGATGTGTTACCTTATCTGTGCGGTTCTCCGCTTACGGACAGCGAACAGATCCTGATCCCGGAGGTTCTTGGGCAGCCGCTTTGGAAAGCCTCCGAGCAGCTGACTGCCTTGGGCTTTACCGTACTTACCGACGGCGCTGCCGCGAGCGATGAAGTGCGCGAGCAGATGCCGGCAGGCGGCGCAATGCTGCCAAAGGGCGGACAGATCATGCTGTTTGCGGGTCAGAGCGATGCGCAGGAGGCACAGACTCTGGTTTGCGTCCCATCTGTAAAAGGGTTCTCTGTTGCCGATGCGGCATCTTTGCTCGGGCAGCGGGAACTGGAACTGGAGATCAACGGAAACGGCTTCGCTGTGGAGCAGGCTCCTGCAGCCGGAACGTTTGTTTCTCCCGGAACCACGATAAACGTAGAATTTGCGTTTCCAAATCCATAAGGATGGAGGAATACCAATGCTGTTAAGGGAATTGCTGGCTGATGTACCCGGCGTGTTGGAAACATACGGAGATATAGATACCCCTATCGGCGATCTGATCACCGACAGCAGAGAAAAGAACTGCAACGGTTTGTTTTTCTGCATACCCGGTCTGCGCTTTGATGCGCATGACTATGCGCCCCAGGCCATTGAGAACGGCTGCACCGCTTTGGTGGTGGATCACTTGCTGGCGCTTCCCGTACCGCAGGTGCGGGTGGAAAATGTGCGCTCTGCGATGGCGTATATGGCAGCAGCTTTCTTTGGTTTTCCCGCCCGCAGTTTGCGCATGATTGGCGTATGCGGAACCAAGGGGAAAACCACCACCAGCTTCCTGCTCAAGGGCATTATGGAGGCGGCGGGGTATAAAACCGGTCTGATCGGTACCACAGGGAATATGATCGGCAGCAAACACATCAAGAGCAATCTGACCACTCCCGATCCGATCGATCTGCACCGCTGTCTTCGCCAGATGGTGGATGAGGGTGTAGAAGTCGTTGTGATGGAGGTAAGCGCTCACGCTGTGGATATGCACCGGCTGGACAGCATTGTTTATGAGGCCGCATGCTATACCAATCTGTCGCAGGATCATCTGGACTATTTCGGTACTATGAAAAACTACTTCGAAGCAAAGAAGAGCTTCTTTATGCACGGTGCAGTGCAGAATGCAGCTTTGAATGCAGATGAAGAAACCAGCGGCGACATCATCAAGGACATCCGTATTCCGCACATCACCTACGGTATCAGCTCCGAAACGGATGTGTTTGCCCGGGATATCGAGATCTCCGAAAACGGCGTTTCCTTCTCCATTCTTCTGCGCGGCGTGGAGGATATGGAAGTGAATATGCAGCTGACGGGCATGTTCAATGTCTACAACGCTCTGGCAGCCGCTTCTCTGGCAATGATCATGGGTGTTGGCAACAGCGTTATCAAAGCCGGTCTGGAAAGCGTTGAGAATGTGCCCGGACGCGTGGAAATGCTGGATACCAAGACTCCCTACAAGGTCATTCTGGATTATTCGCATTCTCCGGATGCACTGGAAAACATCCTTACCACGGTACGAACCTTCACCCGTAATCGTCTGATCGTGCTCTTCGGCTGCGGCGGTGACCGCGATCAGGGCAAACGCCCGATCATGGGCGAGATCGCCGGTCGTCTGGCGGATTACTCGATCCTTACCAGCGACAATCCCCGTACCGAAGACCCCATCGCTATTCTGGATGCCATCGAAGTCGGCGCGAAGGCGGTCGGCGGTAGCTATACCGTTATCGAAAACCGCCGGGAAGCGATCCGCTATGCGCTGAATATGGGTCGGGACGGCGATGTGATCATTCTTGCCGGTAAGGGGCATGAAACCTATCAGGATATCATGGGCGTAAAGAAGCCTTTTGACGAGAAGATCGTCGTGAGCGAATTGCTTGCAGAAATGCAAGCGTGAACACGAAGGAGTGAACTGCCATGCTAAGGCTGATTCTTGCATTGATCCTGTCGTTGATTGCGATGCTGCTGATCGGCCCCCGTGTGTTGCCCGTTCTGCGGAAGATGAAATTCGGGCAAACGATTTATGAACTCGGCCCCAAGAGCCACCAGACCAAGCAGGGGACTCCCACCATGGGCGGCTTGATGTTTGCTGCTGTTACCTGTGTTGTTTCTTTGCTTCTGGTATTGTTTTCCGGCAGCCTGACCAATGGATGGAAAGACTTTACCCTTGCGCTGATCTTCGTGTCCGCCGCCAGCATGCTGATCGGTTTTGTGGACGACTACATCAAAGTCGTAAAAAAACGGAATCTGGGACTGATCTGGTGGCAGAAGATCATTGGTCAGGTAGCGGTGGCAGTGGCTTTCTCTGCCTATTGCTACTTCAACCCCTATGTGGGCAGCAAGGTACTGGTACCGTTTTTCAACGTGGAATGGGATCTGGGCTGGACCTATATTCCCCTGATGAGTATGGTGATGATCTTCATGATCAACTCCGCCAATCTGCAGGATGGTCTGGACGGACTGCTCAGCAGCATATCTGTGATCGGCAGCGCCGCGTGGGGCATTATTTCTCTGATTGTGATGCTGGTTCTGGGCGCAGCGGACAATGCTGATGCGTTGAACAACTATGGCAATCTTGCTCTTTTCGCTCTGGCGCTCAGCGGTGCGCTGATGGGCTTCCTGCGCTTCAATCACTATCCTGCGCAGGTGTTTATGGGCGATACCGGCAGCATGTTCATTGGCGGAGCCATGGTAGGTATGGCCATGCTGCTGAAAATGCCGCTGTTTATGCTGCTGATCTGCTTTACCATGCTTGCCTCTTCTTTCAGTGTGATCATTCAGCGTATTTATTTCAAGGTGACGCACGGGAAACGCATTTTCAAGATGTCGCCGATCCATCATCATTTTGAACTCAGCGGTATGACCGAGACCCAGATCGTGGCAATGTATGCCATTGTGGAGGGACTACTCTGTCTTGTGGCGCTGCTTTCCCTGATTCACATCTGATTGTGGGGAGTAATGCCGTGTTTTTGGAGGTGAAAGGCTATGAAAGTGGAGAATAAACGCATTTTGGTGTTGGGGATGGCGCGCAGCGGCATTGCGGCAGCCGAATTGCTGCTGCATCATGGCGCAATTCCCATTCTGGCTGATCAGAAGCCGGAAGAAGCCTTTGGAAGCGATTTGGACAGCCTGCGCGGCACGGCTTGTGTATTCCGTCTGGGTGAAGACCCTGTTTCTTTGCTGGATGAGGCAGATATCCTGCTCATCAGCCCCGGTGTCCCGATCGAGGCGCCGGTTGTGCTTGCCGCCAGAGAAAAGGGCGTTTCCGTGACGGGAGAACTGGAAATGGCTTCTCAGCTTCTCCGGGGAGAAATGCTGGCAATTTCCGGTACCAACGGTAAAACCACCACGACTACGCTTGTCGGAAAGATCTTTGAAAATGCAGGACGGGTCACCCATGTGGCGGGCAATATCGGTTATCCTTTGTCCGCTGTGGCCAAGGTTAGCAGGAAAGAAGATATCTCTGTTGTGGAGGTATCCAGCTTTCAGCTGGAGAGCATCCGGGATTTTCATCCCAAGGTTGCTGCTTTGCTGAACATCACCGAGGATCATCTCAATCGCCACGGTACCATGGCGCAGTATATCAAGCTGAAGCAGCGGCTGTTCGAAAACCAGAAAGCCGATGATGTAGCGGTTCTGAACATGGATGATCCGGTTCTGTTCAAGATGGCTTCCAAGTTGAAAGGAAAGGTTGCATTCTTCAGCCGCACCCGGAAGGTTGAAAACGGTGCTTTTGTTGAAGACGGGAAGATCATCTGGCAGTGGGAGGGAACCCGCAGGGCCGTCTGTGATGTGGATCAGATCCTGATTCCCGGTCCACACAATCTGGAGAACGCCCTGGCTGCGACGGCAATGGCATGCGCTATGGGCATTCCGGCTCCGATCATCCGCCACACGCTTGTCAGCTTCACCGGTGTTGAACACCGTATCGAGAAAGTACGTGTGTTTCAGGGTGTTACCTATATCAACGACAGCAAGGGCACCAATGTAGACAGCACCATCAAGGCGGTGCAGAGCATGAAGGTGCCGACTGTGCTCATTCTGGGTGGTTACGACAAGCATACGGACTTCATGCCCCTGTGCAAAGAGATCATCGCAAGCGGCAAGATCGCACATATCATTACCATCGGTCAGACAGCCGGTCAGATCCGGCAGCAGCTGGCAGAAGCGGGCTATGATGCCGTACAGCATGCCGAAACCTTTGAAAAAGCAGTGGATATGGCGCGCTCCGAGGCTCAGGTCGGCGGTAATGTGCTCCTGTCGCCTGCATGCGCCAGCTTTGATATGTTCAAGGATTACGAACAGCGCGGCGAGATATTCAAAGAATTGGTCAAAGCGCTGCGATAATGAAACCCTTCCTGTGCGTGGAAGAGATGTGTACACAAGAAGACATCTTGACACAAATAGGGAGGGTTTTTCGTTCCATGATCGTTCAGCGAGATACCATTGGCAGGCGGTACCTGAAAAAAGCAGCCAGACCCATGGATGGCATGATGATCACGATTCTGCTTCTGCTGCTGATGACCGGCATACTGATTTTGTTCAGCGCAACGTACTATCAGGCACTGCGCAAGGGCGATCCTTTGCTGGAGGTCAAGCGGCAGCTGATCGGCATCGGACTGGGTACGATCCTTTTGCTGATCACCAGTCGCATTCCTTATTCTTTCTGGCGTAAACCGGTCGTGGTTGTCGCGGGGCTTACTCTCAGCCTGATCTTGCTGGTGCTGGTTGTTATTCCCGGGGTCGGCGTTTATCTGAACGGATCCCGGCGATGGTTGAACATTGCCGGACTCAGCTTCCAGCCCTCAGAACTGGCAAAGATCGCATCGGTGCTCTATCTGGCATCAACGCTCAGCTACCGCAAGACACAGCTGGATCGTTTGTTCACGGGCGTTTTGCCGTTGCTGATCGTTCCCGGTATCTTCTTTTTGTTGATCCTCGAACAGCCCAACCTTTCCACTGCCGGCAGTATTATGATCACCGCGGTGCTCATGATGCTGATCGCAGGTGTAAAGTGGCGACATTTGATGCTGCTGGGCGTGTGTGGTTTGTGTCTCGGGGGTGTGTACGCATGGATCGAGCCTTATCGGCGCGAACGCCTGCTGTCCTTCCGCGATCCGTTTGCCCAGATGAGCGATGAAGGATATCAGCTCGCCCAGTCGCTCATTGCCATTGGCTCCGGCGGTTTGTTCGGACGGGGACTGGGGCAGGGGAGACAGAAGTTTTCTTATCTGCCCTATCCCGAAAGCGATTTTATCTTTGCGATCGTCGGTGAAGATTTCGGGCTGCTGGGCTGTACGGCTGTGCTGTTGTTGTTTGCCGCTTTTGCTTTTGCCGGCATGCGGATCGCCGTCAATTGTCCGGATCGCTACGGCAGCCTGCTGGCAGCAGGCCTTACTGCAATGATCACCCTACAGGCGGTACTGAATGTTGCCGTGGTCATCGGGGCGATGCCCACAACGGGTCTCCCGCTGCCGTTCTTCAGCGCTGGCGGCACCTCCGTCAGCCTGCTGATGGCATCTGTGGGGATCATTCTGAATGTTTCCCGTCAGCATCGCTGACGCCTTTTCACACAATCCGGTGCATGGCATAGGATGGTGCATGCAATGCTACCGGAGGTGAAAGGATGGATATATTTCGCATCCGAGGGGGAAGAAAACTTGGCGGAGAGTGGACGGTACATACTGCCAAAAATGCAGTCCTGCCCATTATGGCTGCATCGGTGCTTACTTCCGAAAGAACGTTTCTGGAGGATTGTCCGCTTCTGAGCGATGTGGAGCATATGGGGGAGATCCTGCGCAGACTTGGATGCAGCGTAGTCCGCAATAGGCGCACGCTGGAGATCGATCCGCAGGGGATGCATTCTTATGAAATGCCGGATGGTCTGGCTAAGAAAATACGCTCCTCCATTTTTCTGTTGGGTCCTATTCTGACGCGTTTTCACCGCGCTGCTGTCACTTTTCCCGGCGGATGCGAGATCGGGCTTCGCCCCATCGATCTGCACCTGAGCGGTCTGCGTCAGCTGGGGGTACAAATCCGCGAAGAATGTGGTGTCATCCATTGCGAGGGCAGCCGAATGCGAGCGGGCAGCGTACACTTCGATTATCCCAGTGTAGGCGCAACCGAAAATGTGATGATGGCGGCAGCTCTGCTGCCGGGGCAATCGGTGCTGAACAATGCAGCCCGCGAGCCCGAGATCGTGGATCTGCAGAATTTTCTGAACAGGATGGGTGCAAAGGTACGGGGTGCCGGTACACACGCCATTGTAATTGACGGTGTTACTGCTCTGCACGGTGTAGAATACCGTCCCATGGCAGACCGTATCGTGGCGGGCACCATGCTGGCTGCGGCGGCGATCACCGGTGGCACGGTCTGTCTGCACCGCGTTCCTGCAGGGGATATGCATGCGGTGTTTTCCAAACTCAGGGAGATGGATTGCGAGCTGACGCTCAGCGGCGATACGGCTGTGATCAGTGCCCCGCAGCGACTGAATGCGTTTGCGCAGCTGCAGACCCAGCCCCATCCCGGTTTCCCGACAGACATGCAGGCACAGCTGCTGGCAATGGCTACGGTTGCCAAGGGTACATCCGTTTTGGTGGAGAATGTATTCGAGAACCGATACGGGCACGCAGGAGACCTGAACCGCATGGGCGCCGATGTGCTGATCAACGGTCGTACGGCGGTTGTAAAGGGGGTAAGCGGTCTGTACGGTTCGCGGGTAACCGCACGGGATCTGCGGGGAGGCGCAGCGCTTGCGCTTGCCGGGCTCAAAGCCGGCGGTGAAACCGTGATCGAGCAGGCGCAACTGATCGATCGTGGATATGAACAGATGGAAACAGCACTATCTTCGCTTGGAGCAGAGATTGTGCGGGAACATATTACACACGAGGACACATAAGAAAGGACGGAATGCACAATGACCAAGCAGAACAAGAATCAGAATCAATCGACTGAGGCGTTTCAGGCATATGGCAAGTATGATTACTCGTTTGCCCCCAAGGATCAGCCCGGTGATTCTGCTGCCACAGAACCTGTTCAGAAGCCTCAGAAGAAGGTGCGAAAAAGCGGCAGTGTCTTTTTTCGGGTGTTTGCATTTCTGGCAATTCTTGCTGTTGCGCTTGTCGTGGTGATGAAGACGTGCTTCCGTCTGGAAGCCGTCTGTGTGATCGGACATAAAACATACTCCGCTCAGAAGATCATCAATCTCAGCGGGCTTACCTATGAACAGAATCTCTTTGCGATCAGCGAAGAAGAGATTGCCGCCAATCTACAGAAGGATCATACCATCATTCTCAAGGATGTACAGGTGAAGATTCCCAACATGATCTATCTTCAGATAGAAGAGCGTTACCCGGTTGCGATTCTGGAGTGGGGCGGGGTACATTATCTGGTAGATGAGGATTGGCTTGTTATGAAGGTTTACAGCGAATCGGAGAGCCTTCCTCAGTTGCCGATGATCAAGGGCGTAGAAGCGTTTGATGTAAGCAAAGGTCAGTTTGTGCCGGTCAAAAGCAAACAGCAGATGACTGCCTATGACCTGCTGATCGACGAGTTGTATATGCAGCATTACGAAGAGCAGATCAAGGAGATTCGTCTCAGGGATCCGGAAAATATCTATCTGGTCACCCGCGACGGGCTCAACGTTCAGCTGGGCAAGGCCGAAGATCTGGAACGGAAGCTCCGGGCGATGCGTACGGTCATTGCCTATCTGCGTGCGTTGGATAAGAATACGGGACTGCTGGATGTGAATGTTCCTACGGAAGTGAAGTTCAGCCCGTCCAAGGGATGATCTGGTGCTTTTGTAACAAATTGCTTTTCATCAAGAAAATATGAAAAAAAGCATGGAATATGCTTGCGAATTCCTGATAAAACGGTTACAATAAATTGTGGTACTTTAGGTACCTGTTTCCGCGTGCAGATTTGCATACGAAACAACAAAACGTTTTCAGACGCGGGTCACACCCGCATCGACTCCTAATGAACGGGGAATGCTTACTATGAAATCTACCATTGCAGCAATTGATTTTGGCACTTCCAAGATTGTTACTCTCGTGGCAGAGATCAGCGGCGGCCAGCGGTGCGACATTATCGGCGCAGGTTGCGAACCGTACGATGGCTTTATGGACGGCGAATGGAACGATCCGGGCAAACTCAATGAGGCCATCCAAAAAACCATTTCGATCGCTGAGACTCAGTCCAAACGTAAAGTGCGCGAAATCAACGTTGGCGTGCCCGGCGAGTTTTCCCGTGTCTATGCCGTGGAAGCCTCCGTTGCGATTCAGGGTACGGATCCTTCCGTTACCCCAAAGCACGTGGAACAGATCTTCGAAATTGCGGATAAGCAGCTTTCGCCTGTGCGCGGTATTGTAATCCACCGCAGCCCTGCCTGGTTTATGGTGGATGGCGGCAAAAAAGTTCTGGAACCGGTCGGCATGAAGGGCTCCGAACTGAAGGCGCTGGTCAGCTTTGTTGTAGCAGACACGTTTTTCCTGGACGATGTGCTTGCCCGTATGCGCGATCTGAACATCACCGTCAGCGGGTTCTTCTCCAGCACCACCGGCGAAGCAATGCTGTATCTGCCGCAGGAAGAACGGGACCGGACCGCTATTCTGATCGATGTGGGCTACATCTGTACCGATGTTATGGCTGTAGAGGGCGATGCTGTTATTTTCCAAAAGACCCTTCCGGTAGGCGGCGGGCACATAACGTCGGATATTGCCAGCGGACTTCAGATTAACCTCGCACAGGCAGAGCAGATCAAGCGTGAGTACGTTTACGGTATCTCTACCGTTACACCCAACTACAGCGCTGCCGGTACCGAAGCAACCAAATCCCAGACTTTCACCCGGGAAGATGTGGCAGATGTTCTGGAGCCCCGTGTGGATGAGATTGCCGACATGATCAAACAGTGCATTGAGGAAAGCGGCATTAAGCTTGGCAACTGGTCGAATATCTATCTTACCGGCGGCGGTCTGGCAATGAACCGGGGCGGTAAAGACTATCTTTCTGCGCGGCTTGAGCGGCCTGTCCGCGATACTGTAAAGCGTACGGTTAAACTGTCCAGCCCCGTATACGCCAGCGCAATGGGGCTGCTGGATCTGATCGCAGAAACGATCGATTCGCAGCATGCGCCTTCCGGCGGTTTCGGAAGCGGCGTGAAGGATTTCTTCAGAAGCCTGTTGGGCGGCTGATACAGTACTTTTCCATACAGCTGTTTATTGAGACAAGGAGGATGCAACCGTGCTGGAATTTCAGATTGAGGATCAGCAGAGTTTTGCTACCATTAAAGTTATCGGCTGCGGCGGCGCAGGCAACAATGCCGTCAACCGCATGGTGGATGCCGGCCTGAAGGGCGTCGAGTTTATTGCCATCAATACCGACCGTCAGGCTCTTGCAATGAGCAAGGCAAGCACCACCATTCAGATCGGTGAAAAACTGACCAAGGGTCTTGGTGCGGGTGCGGTACCTGATGTGGGCCGCCGTGCAGCGGAAGAAAGCCGCGAAGAAATCGCACAGGCCATCAAGGGCGCGGATCTGGTGTTTGTAACCGCCGGTATGGGCGGCGGCACCGGCACCGGCGCTGCTCCCATTGTTGCCGAGATTGCCCGGGATATGAATTGCCTTACCATCGCTGTTGTTACCAAGCCTTTCCAGTTCGAAGGCAAGCAGCGCATGAAGAATGCCGAAATGGGCGTTATGGATCTGAAGCAGCGCGTCGATACACTTGTGGTTATTCCCAACGACCGCCTGCTGTCTGTTGTCAGCAAGGGCACCACGATGCTGGAGGCCTTCCGCATTGCAGACGATGTACTCCGTCAGGGTATTCAGGGCATCAGTGATCTGATCGCCGTACCCGCGCTGATCAACCTCGACTTTGCCGATGTTAAGACGGTTATGGAGAGCGGCGGCCTTGCCCACATGGGCATCGGTATCGGCAAGGGCGAGACCCGTATGGTGGATGCCGCCAAGAACGCCATCCAGAGCCCCCTGCTGGAAACCAACATCGACGGCGCCCGTGCTGTGCTGATCAACATCACCGGCGGCGAGGACATGAGCATCCTCGATATCAACGAAGCTGCCAATCTGGTCATGCAGGCCGCCGACAGCGAAGCCAACATCATCTTCGGTGCAGGGATCGACGATACCCTCGAAGACGAAGTCCGCATTACCGTTATTGCGACCGGCTTTGAAAAAACACCCTTCCCCAAGAAGGATGAGCCGCGCCGTACCAACGCAGCAGCTGCAGCAGCCAGCCGCGATTGGATGCAGTCCTTCGGTTCTCCCGACGGTCGTTCCGCTTATGGCTCCGGCTTCACCGGTTCCCGTACCATCCATCAGGAATATCCCGCTGCTTCCTACGATGATATGAGCTTTAACATGCCTATGGAAGACGAGCCTATGCAGAGCGATTTCGGCGGCTACATGGGCGGCATGTCTGCTGCTATGGGGATGCCTTCCATGATGCAGCAGGGTATGCCTGTGTTCCAGCAGCGTGGCTATCAGCAGGGCTTCCAGCCCCAGCAGTCCTACGGCGTACAGCCTGATTTCGGAATGCAGCCCCAGCCGGGTATGCAATACGGCGCAATGCAGGCACAGCAGCCAATGCAGCAGATGGAATACGGTCAGCAGTACCAGCCTGCAACTCCCCAGCCCACTGCACCGGAAGCGCAGTCTGCGCCGGCACAGCCTGCCGAGCAGCCCGCAGCTCCTGTACAGCCCGCAGCCGTAGAAAAGGATGAGCTGGGTGTGCCTGCATTCCTTCGCCGCCCCATCCGGAAGTAAATAACGTTTCGTATCACGCTATCAAGCATCCCCCGAGTCGGGGGATGCTTTTTGTTACCGCAGAAACCGGGATGCTTCTTTTTCGTTTTGACTGTTCATAGGTTTTTGTATCCCAACAGAGAGGCAGTGAGGGGGAATTGTGTAATCGATACGCACTTCTGTTTGTCGGTGCGGTGATCGGAGCGGGTTTTGCTTCCGGACGGGAAGTGTTCAGCTTTTTTACGCAGTACGGTCATTGGTCTTGGCCATTGATCCTCATCACTGCATCAGTTATGACCCTGCTGTGTTTTCTGTGCCATCGGGGCATTGGCGAAGCAGATGAGTATTCTTTATGCAGGGATATTGTTGGGCATCGTAGCGGCAGGTGCTTGTCCGGCATCAGCATATTGTTACTGGATGCTGTCATGGGCGGTGCGATGATCTCTGCAGCCGGACATATTGCCGCACTTGCTGTTCCCTACAGAGGCGCATATCTATTGGGTGTTGCGGTTACAATAGGGTTGGCTTTCCTGCTGGGCAGAGCCGACACCAAACCGATGATGGTTCTCAGCGCACTGCTGGCGGCGATCCATGTTACGGCTGTGGTTGCTGTAATGCTGTTCGATCGCGGGGAGATCACATATGCACTGCCAACGGATATGCCGCTTGCTGCTGTTCTGGGCGGTGGGGTTGGGTCTGTGGCATATGCAGCCCTCAATATGACCCTTGCCCTTGGGGTGATCGGGCGTTGTACCGGATTATCCTGTCGTGCGTGGTGCAGAACAGCCGCGATTTTCGGTCTTTGGATGACGGGACTGCTGTTTTTCAGTAATTTTCTCTATCTGAAGCATCCCGAACTGAACGAAGCTGCTTTTCCGATGGTCGTGCTTCTTTCGAGATTTGGCAGGGTGGGATATGTAGCCAGCCTGTTTGTTATGTATCTTGCGATCCTGACCACACTATCGGCTGTTCTGCTTGCGTTGCGTAACGGTATGGAACAGTATTTCCCGCCCAAAGCTGCAGTGCTGTCCGCTGCCGCTTTAACGCTGCTGCTCTCGGTAACAGGCTTTGAAGAGCTTGTGCAACGCTGGTATACACCGGCGGGAATACTGTGTCTGTGTCTTGTTTTTTTGCCGATGCTGAAAAACCATCGAAAGATTTCGTAAAAATTTCTTGACAAGCGGGGGACAATCTTGTACCATCATAGTACAAACGATTGCACGCGAAAGGAGAAAATCACATGAGCTATCAGATTCATCCTTGGAAGGTCGTAGAGACTTCTCTGGATCCCAAGCATATGCGTTTGTCCGAAAGTCTTACCTCTACCGGCAACGGTTATATGGGCATGCGGGGCAATTTCGAGGAGGATTACTCCGGCGATACCCATCTGGGCACCTATATCGGCGGTGTCTGGTTCCCCGACAAGACCCGTGTGGGCTGGTGGAAGAACGGTTACCCGCAGTATTTTGGTAAAGCCATCAACTGCGTACGCCTCAACGGTATTCATGTTGAGATCAACGATCAGCCGCTGGATCTTTCTCAGGCCGATGTGCTGGATTTCTACCGGGAACTGGATATGCAGACCGGTGTATTCCTGCGCCGTTTTACCGTCTGGACCCCCGACGGCAAGGTCACCATTGAGGCAGAACGCTTCGTTTCGCTTGCGCAGAAAGAGCTGCTTGCCATTTCCTATTCCGTTACCCCCGAAAATGAAGCCAAGGTGATTCTGCGTCCCTATCTTGACGGCAACGTAAAGAATCTGGACAGCAACTATGAAGAAACCTTCTGGGAGATGCTGCAGGAAGAGGGTACCGAAGATGCGCTTGCCCTGCTTACCCGCACCAAGCCCAATCCCTTTGATGCGCCCCGTTTCACTGTTGCTGCGGCAATGAGCTGCTGGGCGGACGGGCTGGAAATGATCGACCGCAGGCTGGAAGAAGGCTACGTAGAAAAAACTTACGGTGGTATCGTTCCCGCAGGCGAGAAGGTAACGCTGGAGAAGTATGTGCTGGTTTTTACCGACCGCGACTGGGAGGATAACCTGATCATTACCATGGCGCTCAAGGCTGCAGCCCGGGCACGTGAAGTCGGCTATGCCGATCTGCGCCAGGAGCACGCCCAGACCTGGAAGCAGCGTTGGGCAACCTGCGATGTAACTGTGAAGGGCGACGACGCCGCCCAGCAGGGCATCCGCTTTAATCTTTTCCAGTTGCTGAGCACCTACACCGGTGATGATGCCCGGCTGAACATTGGTCCTAAGGGTTTTACCGGCGAAAAGTACGGCGGCGCTACCTACTGGGATACCGAAGCCTACTGCCTGCCGGTGTACATGTCGGTTGCCGGTCAGGATGTGGCGCGTCAGCTGCTGATGTACCGCTATCTGCAGCTTGACGGGGCATATTTCAACGCACGTCAGCAGGGTTTGAAGGGCGCGCTTTATCCGATGGTTACCTTTACCGGCATTGAGTGCCACAACGAGTGGGAGATCACTTTTGAAGAGATCCACCGTAACGGTGCGATCGCGCATGCCATTTTCAACTACACCACCTATACCGGCGATGAGGAATACATCCGGAACGAAGGTCTGGATGTGCTCTGCGGTATTGCGCGTTTCTACACCGACCGAACCCATTTCTCCAAGCGCAAAGGGCTGTATATGATCCATGGCGTAACCGGCCCCAACGAATACGAGAACAATGTGAATAACAACTGGTATACCAACCGGATCGCTGCATGGAGCATCGGCTATTTCTGCGATTGGGCAGAAAAGGTGGATGAACAGCGGCGCGAGAAACTGGGTATTACTGCCGATGAGATCGCTCACATGCGCGATGTGGTCGCACGTATGTATTATCCCACCGATGATGAATTGGGCATCTTCGTGCAGCATGATACCTTTATGGATAAGGAACTGATGAGCGCGGCCGACCTGCCCGCGGATCAGCGTCCCATCAACCAGCACTGGTCGTGGGATCATATCCTTCGCAGCTGCTTCATCAAGCAGGCGGATGTGCTGCAGGGACTTTATTTCCTCAACCACCTGTACACCAAAGAAGAGATCAAGCGCAACTTCGATTTCTACGAACCCATGACGGTGCACGAAAGCAGCCTGTCGCCCTGTGTACACAGCATTCTGGCTGCGCAGCTCGGGTATCACGATAAGGCGGTAGAGATGTACCAACGCACGGCGCGTCTGGATCTGGACAACATCAATAACGACACTGAAGATGGTCTGCACATTACCAGCATGGCGGGCAGCTGGCTGGCCATGGCTCATGGTTTTGCCGGCATGCGTACGGTAGACGGTCTCACACTCAGCCCCTTCCTGCCGGAAGCATGGCAGGGTTACGGCTTCCAGTTCAACTATCGCGGGCGTATTCTCCGGCTGGAAGTGGATCGGGAACAGGCTGTCGTTGAACTGCTTTCCGGCGAGGCGCTGGAGATGACCCTCTGCGGTGAAAAACTGACTCTGAAGGATCGGATCACACATCGATTCTGACAACAGCACAGAAAGACGCCTCCTGCATAGGATGCCATATCGGCAACCGGCAGGAGGTGTTTTTTTGAAGGCTGTTCTGGCAGGCGGGGATCGGCGTATGGAGCTGACGCGAGAACTACTCATCGGTCGAGGGCATACTGTGCATTGGCTCCGAAACGACTGGGATCATCAATGGCAGATGTTGCTGCCGCAGGCGAGCACGCTGCTTCTACCATATCCGTACGCTCTGAAGGAAGGGGTAGTACCGGGTTTGGAAAATGGGGGAGAGGGCTGCGTGGAAACATTGATGGAGAAGCTGCGGCCCGGCACCCTGATCATGTCGGGGGCAGGACTCGGAGAGCGAATCGCCGCTCTTGCCAATGCACGGGGGCTGCGTCTGCAGCGGTATGACGATGATCCGATTTTCTTACAGCGTAATGCAGAAATCTCGGCAGAAGCGGCAATCAACGTTTTGATGGCGAAAACAGACCGTGTTCTGGATGAACAGCGTATCCTTTTGATGGGCTACGGAGTTTTTGGGCGCGCGATCGCATTGCGCCTCAAGGCATTGGGGGCCCGTGTATGGGTTGCTGCCCGGCGTAAGGCTCAGCAGCATACAGCCATCTGTGACGGTATGAGAGCGATAGGCTTGGAACAGATCCCGGACATTGCCCCGGGAATGGATGCTGTGCTCAATACCATACCGGCTGTGGTGCTTGGGACGGAGCAGCTGAAGTGCTTTTCAGAGACAACACTGTTTCTGGAATTGGCAAGCCCGCCATATGGGATCGATCTGCCGTCTGCGGCTTCGATGGCATTGACGGTGGAACTGCTTCCGGGACTTCCATCGAAATATGCACCGCTTTCGGCTGCGCGCGCTCTGTGTGAAACGATCCTGAAACGGTTCGAGGAGGGATGGGTATGAAGAAAACAACAGTCGGTTTTGCCATGACCGGTTCTTTCTGCACGTTTGATGCTGTTTTGGCGCAAATGCGGGAACTGGTTCGCCGGGATTATGATGTGATCCCTATCCTGTCCTATCACGCAGCGCAGTTGGATACGCGCTTTATGGAGGCGGCGCACCTTCATCGGGAGCTGAAGAGCATCACCGGGCGCGATGCGATCCAGACACTTCAGCAGGCAGAACCCATCGGTCCGGAAAAGATGACGGATATCTATCTGCTGGCTCCCGCTACCGGTAACACGATCGCAAAGCTGGTCAACGGCATATTCGATACCCCTGCCCTGCTTGGCGCAAAGAGCCATCTGCGGAACGACAGACCGCTGGTCGTGGCGGTTTCCACCAATGACGCGTTAAGCTCCGCAGCCCAGAATATCGGGCGTTTGCTGACCTGGCGAAATGTATACATGGTACCGTACAGGCAGGATCATGCCCTGAAAAAACCCCGTTCGCTTGTGGCGGATTTTACCCTTATCCCTAAAACGATACAGTCGGCTTTGTGCGGTGTTCAGCTTCAGCCGATCGTATGCGCACCGGAAGGGCTGCGCTGACCGAAGACAGCGATCCTTCTTCCCCAGATCATCTTTTGAGCGCCGTAACAAAACGAACGGCGCTTTTTTGTGACGTTTTCGCATTTTGTGCCTGTTAACAATGCTTTGGCGTGCAAATGTGATGTAACAAACTTGCAACAGAAACTTTTTTGTTGTATGATATTCGTGAAGAATTCGCAAAAGGAGTGTACAGTATGCGCAACAAATGTCTGGGGATCATCTTGACGGTACTGCTGTGCTTTATGCCGTTCCGGTTTTCTTTGGCAGAAGAAACGCAGACTGTATTGCCCGGTGTGGAAAGCGTTGTTATGGAGCAGAACGGCAACAGACTGGCTTATCCTAAGCTCACGGGGATGAGCGATGCCCGTATCCAGCAGGCCATCAATGACGATATCATTGTTTCTGCCGGGCTTACCTCCCATATGATCACCTTTGCTTCCCTTACCCCCGACAGCCTCTGGGGACTGCAGGTATCATACGATTCCTACTGCACCGAGTCATTCATCTCTTTTGTGATCAGCGCAGAGGGAAAGATGCCCAATAACAGACAGGGGCATACCAATACTCCGCTTACCTACGATCTTTCTACCGGTAAAAGACTCAAGCCCTCGGCGCTGTTTGCCGACCCTGCAGCCGCACAGGAATGGTTGGAGACGGAAGCGCTCAATACTCTGGGCAAGGAGATCAGCGACTACGAAGACAGCTCTGCTTTGCTGCCTTTGCCGATGGAACGCTTTTCGCTGGATGAATACGGCATCACTTTCTGGTATGAACCGGAGCAGTTTACCAAGATCAATGGCGAAGCAGGAGCCTGTCATTTTGAATACGCAGAGATCCAGCACCTGCTGCTGAAGGATGGTTTGCCCTCCATGGCAGGTATGCTTGTACCCACGTATTCGGCAGAGGAACAGAGAGAAAACGTTTGGAAAGCCCTTGCACAAGGCAAGCTGGAACAGATTCCGGTCACTCTTGGCGACCCCATGCAGCAGCTTGTTGATACTTTTGGTCTCAGCCGAACGCCCGATGAGTTTCCCGGTGGAAGGTACTTTGTTATGGATCATCCGGCGTTCCGCAGCATCCTGCTGATCTCCGATGCTATGCAGAATAGCTATGAAGATTCTGTTCTTCAGGGGATTCAGCTTCGCAGAGGATCGTTCTGCGGCTTTTTGGTCGGCGAAACAACAAGGTATGATTGGCAGAAGGTTCTTGGCGAACCGGCTCAGGTTATTCAACTGACGGAAGACATGGCATACGAATACGATCTTCCCGAAGGTTATTGCGACATTTACACTCACTGCGGCAACACCGTCCGTCTTTATGCCGACGATAAAGGCGTGCTTGCGGCAGTTCAATTCGAAACGAACTGAAAGGACTGCGCAACATGGTAAACAAGTCTGTGGCTAAAGCGAAAAATAGCTATGATTCCTCTTCTGTGCCCGCTCTGGTCGTGATCGGAGTCGGGTTGATGATCGTCGGTTTTCTTGCGTTACTGTCGGTTGTCGCCGGGGTCGACGGCGCGCTTTTTGGCGCGTTGAAGCCGTTTCTTACCGGTGTCTCCGGCTGTCTTTCCTTCTTTCTTGCTATCCTGGTGATCTGGTGCGGCGGACTGGTATGGCTTTCTGCTTCACGGAAGGTCTCTTTTCGTCCGCTGCTGATCGTTGTGGGCATCTATCTGCTTGCGCTTGGCATTCTGAATCTGCTCAGCAGGATCGGAGAAGAAGGTTTCTTCGTGGATTACTGCATCACCCAGTGCCAGACCGAAGGAGGAAACGTTGGTTTCGCGGATGTGTTCCGTTCTGCATATGTATTCTGCTCGAAGGCGGGCGAACCGGGCGGTGCGCTGGGTATGCTGCTGGCATGGCCGTTGCACAGTTCGGTCGGCATTGTCTTTGGGTCTATGATCCTGATCGTACTGATGGTGGCAGCGGTGCTATGGCTGTTCCGTTTCAAACCGGGCAAGTGGGCTGAAAGCTGTAAGTCGTTGCTTGCCAACCATAAAGCAAAACGGGATGGTCGCCGCGCTCAGCAAGACCAGCACCAGGAACTGTGGGATCAGCCCCAGCATACGGGCAATGAGCGCAGTGCAGCGTTTCAAATGGATCAGTCTGCGGCACAGACAATGTTTGATCAGAGGAATGCTGCCACAGAGTTTTCTGCGCAGGAAGCGGAACCCGCTGCAGGCGCTTCCCATCGAAACGGCGTGCTTTGCCCTGCGCCCGGTCCCGAAGTGGAGCTTTACGACGAAGTGATCGGAGTGGATAAGACTGTACGCAAGGGCTTTGGAGCCGGGCGCAGCTCTGCCGGCCCTGCCGCAGACGCGACCGAAGCGGCTCAGAAGAAGCAAAAGACGTTTGATCGTTTCGAAGAAATGCGCAAGCGTAAGGCGGAAATGATTGGTCGAATGGATACCGGGGCTGTCAAGTCTGCTCCCGAAGCGGCCGATGTACCTGATCGGCAGCAAGAAGAACCGACATCGTTCTTCAGCGCCGTAAAGGAAGAAGATGAAATCCCTGCTGCCGAAAAGAAGCCGCAGGAACAGAAAACCGTATCCTATGCGGAAGAAAAGTTTTTCGATGAACCCCGCCAATATCATCCTTTGGAAGATGACGACGGCGAAGAGGAAGAAGAAACCCCGCATATGCCCGAAAGCACCAGGATGCATACGCCCCATTTTGCTCCGTTGATCGGGATGCAGAAGCATACCGCCGCAGCGGAAGAGGAGGAAGTATTCGAAGCTTTGATCGATGATGAGGAGGACGAGACTCCTCCCATGCCGTATCGCTGCCCTCCCGTGGAATTGCTGAATCGGGAACAGTATATGCTTCAGGATACATACGAAGCAGACCATGAGAATGCGCAGAAACTGGTCAAGACTCTTTCCAGCTTTGGTATTCCTGCTCAGGTACAGCATATTACACACGGTCCTGCCATTACCCGTTTTGCGCTGGGTCTTACTGCCAGCGGCATCAATGTAAAGCGCATCCAGAGTATTGCGGATAATATTGCGCTTGAGCTGGCTGCGGACGGTCCCATCCGTATTGAAAGCCAGATCATCGGTACCAATCTGTTCGGTATCGAGGTGCCCAACAAGGAGATCCAGACGGTTACGTTCGCACAGGTTCTGCTCAGCAACGAGATACAGTCCGCTACTTCTCCTCTGGTGGTAGGTCTTGGACACGATATTACCGGCAAGCCTGTGATCTGCGATCTTTCCAAGATGCCTCACCTGCTCATTGCCGGTACCACCGGCAGTGGTAAGTCTGTCTGCGTCAATACGATCATCAACAGCCTTCTGTTCCGCGCAACGCCCGAAGATGTCCGCATGATCATGATCGACCCGAAGGTTGTAGAACTGCAGTGCTATAACGTGATCCCGCATCTCCTTATTCCTGTGGTCAGCGATGCCCAGAAGGCAGCCGGCGCCCTTGCCTGGGCTGTTGCCGAAATGGAAGACCGCTACAAGAAGATGCACACCAAGAACGTTCGCGAACTCAATGCATACAATGCAAAGCTCGAGCCCGGCGAAGCAAAGCTGCCCCGGATCGTGATCATTATCGATGAGCTCGCTGATCTGATGATGGCAAGCAAGCATGATGTCGAGGAAAGCATTATCCGTCTGGCACAGAAGGCTCGTGCGGCCGGTATCCATATGGTCATCGCTACTCAGCGACCCACCGTGGATGTCATCACCGGTCTGATCAAGAGCAACGTGCCCTCCCGTATTGCCTTTGCAGTCTCTTCTCTCACCGACAGCCGCACCATTCTGGATAAGGGCGGTGCTGAGAAGCTGCTCGGCCGCGGCGACATGCTCTATATGCCCACCGGCGTTAAATCTCCGGTACGTGTGCAGGGTTGCTTCCTCAGCGATAGCGAGATCGAGAATATCGTTGAGTACATTGGCGCCAATTCCCGTGTGGAGTTTGATCACAACGTGATGGAAGCGCTGGATCGACAGAATGACGATAATTCCGATGTGCTGGATGATGGCGGTACCGACGGCGGTGTTGACGATCGTCTGCTCGAAGCACTCGAAATCGTTGTGATGGATAATCAGGCCAGCATCAGCATGCTGCAGCGCCGAATGAAGATCGGCTATGCCCGCGCGGGACGCCTGATCGACGATATGGCGCAGCGCGGATATGTGAGCCAGTCTTTGGGCAGTAAGCCCCGGGAGGTTCTGATCTCGCGCGAGGAATTCGAACGCATCAAGGATTCGAATTTCTTTGACGATTAAGTACCCCTGGGGGTAAGCCTGAAATCTGCTGCCGCCGTTCTTTTACGGCGGCAGTTTGTTCTTTCTTTCTTCAGAATTACAAAAGATTTCGCAAACGTTTGGATTGTCAAGTTGCATAATATCTGCTATACTTATGGTGTATATGTTCAGAACCGTCCTTTTACCGGACGTCTGATATAGGAGGTATGTGTTATGGCCCCTAAGAAAGAGAATTTGCCCCTGACCACTAATCAGGATGGAGAAGCCACCGGCACCATTACATACGCCAACGAGGTTGTTGCTGTTATCGCAGGCGTAGCCGCCAACGAGGTCGAAGGCATTGCCGGTATGTGCCCCGTAAGCACCGGCATCACCGATGTATTCAGCCGCAACAAGAATATCACCAAGGGTGTAAAGGTGGAAGTCGGAACCGAAGAAGTCTCTGTAGATGTTTATGTCAACGTCGAGTACGGCACTCCCATCCAGACCGCAGCCACCAATGTGCAGGAAAGCGTTCGTAAGTCCATCGAGACGATGACGGGTCTGCATGTTGTTCGCGTTGATGTGCATGTTCAGGGTCTGAGCTTCGAGAAGGAAAAGAAGGAAAATCTGGTCGGTCTGGATTCTTTTGAAACGCAGTCTGCCGAAAAAGAAACCACTGCCGAACCGGATGCAGTCGCTGAACCGGTCGCAGTTCCTGTTGCAGAAGAAACTGCCGTTGAAGAGACCGATCCCGAAGAAACGGAGATCGTTTTCGAAGAGAATGTGCAGGTAGAGGAAGAGCTGACCGAATCTGTCGAAGAATAACCGATAAGGCAATACCATATGCGACTCCCAACGGGAGCCGGCGTTGGCATTGCCTTTCTTTCCGCTTACATCAGAAGGAGGATCATTATGAGGTTCAAGTTTATTGATCGTATGCTGGCTGCCGTTTCTGGTCTGTTGATCGTCGCGCTGGGTCTTGCTGCCATCGTTGTTGGCGCCGGTCTGTTTCCCGAAGTAGACTTTGGTATTTTGAGCGGTCCTTTTGTGCTTTGGCAGAAGATCGCGATCATCGGCGGCGGTGTCATTCTTGTACTGCTGGGCATTCACGGTCTGCATATGCTGTTCCGCCGCCGTTACGGCAAGAACTTTATCGTGCAGCGCACCGACATGGGCGACATGAGCATTGCCATTTCTGCACTCCATAATATGGTCAACAAGTGTGTCGAGCAGCATCAGGAGATCTGCATCAAGAAGATCGATATCAACCGCGTACGCGGCGGCATCACCGTCGATCTGAAGATCCTTCTGGCTAACGGCATCAACATTCCGCTCACTGTAAATGTTCTGCAGAAGCAGATCAAGCAGTATATCACCTCCTGCAGCGGTATCGATGTGCACGAGGTTCGTGTACAGATCGGCACAAGCGATAAGGCTGTCAAGGGCAAAAAGAAGCCCATTGCCGCTTTGGAGCAGGCTCCTGCCGTAGTCGCTCTGCAGGATCAGACCGAAAGCGCGGCAGACAGCATTCTGCAGCATACCGAGGAACCCTCCGATTATGTAGAGCCCGTTGAATACGTAGAGCAGGCCGCCGAGGCGGTAGAGACTGTTGCCGAGGAAACGGTTTTTGCCACCGAAGAGATCGCGGAAGAAATTGCTGCGGAACAGCCGGTAGTCGAAGAAGCGGTTTATACCGAAACGCCCGCCGAAGCAGTCGAGGAAGCTGCAGAATACGTGCAGGAAGCCGTGTACGCCGAGGAAGCGGTAGAGGCAGTCGAAGCCTTGGCAGAAGCTGCAGTCGAAGAAACCGAAACTTACGCAGAAGCTGCAAGCGATGTGGTCGAACAGGCGGAAGCGGTTGTTGAGGATGCCGCCGACGAAGCAAGCTATACCGATTTTTATGCCGCTCAGGAAGAGAGCGAACCCAAACAGGAAGAGAATGATGCGTGGACGGTTGTCGGCGATGCGTTTGTCCGTCAGGATAATGAGTCCGAAGAAACTGCTGCGGAATAAGATGAAGGAGAATGAACAATGAAAGAGAATGCATCCAATAAAGTTATGCTTGGTACCCCTGCATGCGGTCTGCTCTGCGGTCTGATCGCTATTGTAATTGCCCTTGCTTTCTTGTTCCTTGGTTTCTGGCGCACGCTGTTTGTGGCGGTTTTCTTTGCGGTGGGTTATGCTGTCGGCGCATATGCCAAGAAACCCGAAGCTGCCGAAGAGGAAGACTTCCCCGTGGAAGAGCAGGAGTAATCGATTCACAAGATAGAAACGGAGTGTAGTATCCATGGCACGTTCCAATGCCAGAAAGGCTGCCATGCAGTTGCTTTACGAAAAAATGACCGGCGGCGACGCCGGGCAGGAGTCGCTGGAGATGGTATATGAGCAGCTTTCCGGCGAGAAGCCCGAGGGCAGCTCTGCTGTACAGCCCAGCGATGACGATCGAACCTACATTTGCGATATCCTCAGCGGCGTAGAAGAGCACCAACAAGAGCTGGATGCGACCATCGAGGCGCACAGCACCGGAAACTGGACGCTGCAGCGTGTTCCGCATGTGGATCTGAGCATCCTGCGCCTTGCGGCGTACGAACTGCTGCACCGCAGTGATGTGCCCGACAGTGTCGCAATCAGCGAAGCACTTCATTTGTCCAATGTGTACAGCGAGCCCAAGAGCACCCGATATATCAATGGTGTTCTGGGCGCTCTGGAACGCGAAAAGAACGAAGACAAATGATGAATGTTGCTGTAGGTTTTGATACCAGTTGCTATACCACTTCTGTTGCTGCTGTCAGCATGCAGGGAGAAGTGGTGGCTTTTGCCCGTAAGCTTCTGCCTGTAGAAGCCGGGCAGCGCGGCCTTCGCCAAAGCGAGGCCGTTTTTGCGCATGTAAGGCAGATGCCGCAGCTTATGACGGAATTGCAGCAGCAGCTGGAAGGAAAGAATGCGAGAATCGTTGCCGTGTGTGCATCCGCGCGGCCCAGTGACGGCGAAAAAAGCTATATGCCGGTTTTTACCGTTGGTCTGGGGCACGCACGCACCGCAGCATCGCTGCTGAATGTCCCTTTGTACGAAACCACCCATCAGCGCGGGCATATTGCTGCCGGACTGATCGGAAATTCCGAACTACCGCAAGAGCATATTGCGCTTCATCTCAGCGGTGGAACGACAGATCTGCTGTACTGCAGCGAAAACAAGATCGAAACTCTGGGATCATCGTTGGATCTGCATGCAGGTCAGCTTGTGGATCGAGTTGGTGTTAAACTGGGGATGGGCTTTCCCGCCGGGCCTTCTCTGGAAAAGCTGGCTCTTTCCTGTGTGGATCCGGCTCAGGCGATCATCCCGTGCAGCATGGAAAACGATGATTTGTGCTGTCACCTTTCGGGGGCGGAAACCAAGGTACTGCAACTTTTGCAAAGCGGCAAACTGAGCAACGATCAAGCAGCCCTCGAGGTCTTTGATCTGCTCGGCCGCATTGTTGCCCGTATGCTTCTGGCAGGCTGCAAAAAAACCGGACTGAAGCATGCTCTGGTTGTCGGAGGCGTCGCATCCTCCGGGCTTCTGCGCAGCCTGTTGCAAAAGCGGCTGCAAAAAGCAAGAAGCGGTATTCAGGTTGTATTCGGCGATCCGCGTTACAGCGCGGATAACGCTGCAGGTGTTGCTGCTATCGGTATGCAGCGATATATGGACGAACAGAATTAAGGAGGCGTTCCCTATGGCACAGTTGCTGGATGGAAAGATTATGGCACAGGAGATCGAGGAAAGCTTGAAACTGCGTGTCGAGGCGCTGAAAGCCGGCGGCACCGAAGTTGGTCTTACGGTTATTCTTGTAGGTGACGATCCTGCATCCCAGACTTATGTGGGCAACAAGGAAAAGGCTTGTGCGCGCCTGGGCATCCGTTCCAAGACGCTGCGTATGCCCGCCGATACTACTCAGGAGACGTTGGAGGCCGCCATCATGGAAGCCAACGCAGACGAAACGGTACACGGTATCCTTGTACAGCTGCCTCTACCCAGACATCTGGATGAAGCCAAGGCTCTGTCTCTGATCATTCCGGAAAAAGACGTTGACGGATTCCACGATGTAAACACCGGTCGTCTCTGCCGCGGGCAGGACTGCGTTGTTGCCTGCACCCCCAAGGGTGCGCTGTATATGCTTAAGCAGGCAGGTATTCCGCTGGAAGGCAAAGAAGCCGTTGTGATCGGGCGCAGCAATATTGTGGGCAAGCCCATGGCACTGCTGCTTCTGCAGGAAAACTGCACGGTTACCGTGTGCCACAGCCGCACCAAGGATCTGGCGGAGCATACCCGCCGCGCCGACATCCTGGTCGCTGCCATCGGCAAGCCCCGCTTTGTAACCGCTGATATGGTCAAGGAAGGCGCGGCTGTTGTTGATGTGGGTATCAACCGTGTGGATGGCAAGCTCTGCGGCGACGTGGATTTCGAAGCTGTCAGCCAGAAGGCTTCCTACATTACGCCCGTACCCGGCGGCGTTGGCAAAATGACCATCGCCATGTTGATGGACAACACCGTGGCAGCGGCCGAGAAAGCGGTGCAGGGGTGAGCCTTTCCACCCTCAGCGTTGCGCAACTGAATGAATATGTACGGCGAGTGCTGGCCTCCGATCCTATGCTGCGGAAAATCTGCGTAGTGGGGGAGATCAGTAATCTGAAGCGGCATGCTTCGGGGCATTGGTATTTCTCTCTGAAGGATGAGGAAGCGGCCATCAATTGCGCGATGTTCCGTCAGGCGGCGGCAGGACTGCGTTTTCGTCCCGACAACGGAATGCGGGTTCGGCTTTTCGGCAGTGTAAGTCTGTATACCAAGACCGGTTCTTATCAGTTCTATGTGGACAGTATGGAGCAGGATGGTCTGGGTGCGCTTTACCTCCGGTTTGAAGCGTTGAAACAGAAACTGCTTCAGGAGGGGTTGTTTGATGCTTCGCTGAAAAAGCCTATCCCGACCCATGTGCAGGGTATCGGCATTGTAACCAGCAAAACCGGCGCCGTAGTACATGATATTGCACGCGTCGCCTGGCGGCGTGCGCCGTCGGTAGAGCTTTATCTGTGTCCGGCTTCCGTACAGGGTGCATCCGCTGCCGATGAAATCGTTGCTGCATTGCGTCTGCTGGATGCCTATGATCCCGCTGATGTGATCATCGTTGGGCGGGGTGGCGGCAGCATGGAGGATCTCTGGCCTTTTAATGAAGAAAAGGTGGCACGGGCGATCGCTGCATGCAAAAAACCTGTAATCAGCGCCGTAGGGCACGAAACCGATTTTACCATTGCCGACTTTGTAGCCGATCTTCGGGCCCCTACCCCGTCCGCAGCCGCAGAACTGGCTGTGCAGCGGCAGGATCTGCTTTTGCAGCAGCTGGCAGGTTATCGCATCCATCTGGATACTACTCTGGAAAAGAGATTCTCAGAACTGCATCTTCGCCTCTCTGAGGCAAAGCAGCGTTTGGGTGCGGCTTCTCCCGACGAGAAGACACAGCAGCAGATGAGCCGGATCCAACAACTGAAAATGCGCATGCAGTCTGCTGTGGATGGGCAGCTTGAGAAAAAAGCGTTTGCACTCGCAGGCATGCTCCCCCGACTTCACAATGGTTGTGAAAAGAACCTGAGTGTGATGGAAAACCGCCTTTCGCAAACGATGCTGCGTATGCGTACAGCAGGACCGATCGAAACCGTACGCCGGGGGTATGCCGTTGTTTTGAAAGACGGCGCAGTGGTAAAGGATGCCGCTATGCTTTCTTCGGGGGACAAGCTAAATTTGTTTATGAATAACGGCACAGTAGCCGCTACCGTTGATCATGTAGAGAAAGGAAGCTGACCATGGCAGGGAAAACAAGCAAAAAGGCCCTTTCTTTTGAAAATGGTTTGGAAATGCTGGAAAACATTGCTCAGCAGATGGAAAGCAGCGATAAGCCGTTGGACGAGCTGATGAAGCTCTACGAAGAGGGATTGAAGCTGGCACAGGATCTGGAAACCCGTTTGCAAAGCGCAAGAGGGAGAATGCAGGAGATCCGCAAGAATCAAGGTGGAAAGCCTGAGGCTGTGCCCTGCGATGTTGAACAGCAGATTTCCCTGCTCCCTTCCGAGGAGGATGAGGCATGAACCGCTATCAAGCAGCAATCGAAGAGGCGCTTGCGTCGTCTCCGCTTCTTTCTGCGGCAGAGAATGAGCCCTATACCGGCGTGGAACCAAATATCCCCGCCGAAGGTACGATCCCGCAACCCCTGCGCAGCGCCATGCGCTACAGTCTGCTTCTGCCGGGCAAGCGTCTGCGCCCGGTGCTGCTGCTGGCAGCCTACCATCTTCTGCGGGAAGACTGGCAGCAAGCTGTACCCTTTGCCTGTGCGCTGGAAATGATCCATACCTACTCTCTGATCCACGATGACCTTCCCGCCTTGGATAACGATAAGCTCCGCCGCGGTCAACCGACCAATCATCTGGTTTACGGCGAGAACATGGCGATCCTTGCCGGAGACGGTTTGCTGAATCTGGCATACGAAACCATGCTGTCTGCGCCGCTCTGCGAAACCGAACCTGCCAATGCGCTGCGTGCGGCAAAGGAGATCGCCTGCCGCAGCGGTGTGCGGGGAATGATCGCTGGGCAAACACTTGATGTAAAGCTGGAGGGCAGTGAACCCAGCCGGGAGAATGTACGCTATATCCACCTGCACAAGACGGCAGATCTGCTCACTGCGCCCGTGGTAGCCGGCCTGATGCTTGCCGGCGCTTCCGAAGAACAGCTGGATGCGGGCAGACGCTATGGGCAAGGGATCGGCCTTGCATTTCAGATCATAGACGATCTGCTGGATATTCAGGGCGATGTGCAGCGGCTTGGTAAAGAGCCCGGCATGGATGCGCAGCGTGGCAAGCTGACATGGCCTGCCGTATGCGGTATCGAACAGTCCCGCAAGGATGCTCTTTCTGCCGTTGCGCAGGCCGTGGAGGCCATGCAGCTTTTTGGAAACAAAGGCGATTTTCTGGCAGAACTTGCACAGAAATCCCTTGTGCGAAGCCACTGATTGATGTATCATAGTTTCATACTGTTTCAGGAGGGCGATCAGATGGCTTCCATTGCGGGAATCCTGAATAATCACGTACTGTTCATCATTCTGCTGGGCTGGTTTGTGGCGCAGGCGATCAAGATCCCGATCCATCGTATTGTCGAGCACGAATGGGATCTTACACGCTTCTTTGGCTCGGGCGGTATGCCAAGCTCCCACTCCTCCATGGTAACCGCCGGCGCTGTAGCCATTGGCGTTCTTCAGGGCTTCGATTCTCCTGTTTTTGCCCTTGCTGTCGCCTTTGCATTGATCGTGATGTACGACGCAGCCGGTGTAAGGCGTGAGACCGGTACACAGGCTGCCGTTATCAACCAGATCCTGAAAGATGTTCTGATCAACGGCAAGCAAATTTCCGACGAAGAGTTGAAGGAACTGGTAGGGCACACTCCGCTGGAGGTTGCCTGCGGCGCCATAACCGGCTTGCTGGTGGCAACGGTATATCTGATCATCCTTCTCTGATTCCGATAATAAACAATGAGGTGAACAAACATGATGGATCATTTTATGGAAGAAGTGGTTGTGAAGCGCAACCGTACCTTTAACGATGTTCTGTACCTGTTCTCTAACGTGGTCATGGTGCTTACCGCACTGATCGCTTTTATGATGATCAGCACGCTTCTTCGCGGCTTCCATATCATCCTGCTGCTGATCGCCCTCGCCAACGGTGCGGTTGCTTTCCTGCTCTTCCTCTACCGTGACCGTCTGCGCACCGAGTACGAATACACCTTCACCAACGGCGATCTGGACTTTGCACAGGTCTTCAACAATCAGAAACGTAAGACGCTGGGCACGATGCGCGTAAAGAATGTTGATGCTTTCGGTCCTGTCAATTCCGAGGGTTTCCGTAAGCTGATCAATACGCCCGAGCTGAAGCGGCGTAACTGGTTCCTTAATCGGGAAGCCAACCTGCATTATTTCTACTATCAGAAAGAAAACGTCAAGAATATTATTGTGTTTGAGCCTTCTGACGAGTTGGTGGATATGATCAAGAAGTATCTGCCCATGGGCGTATACCGCGCATAAGCCATGATGCAGGTTTATTTGGATAACAGCGCCACCACCCGCCCCTGCGAGGCGGCTGTGGAGGCAATGGTCAAAAGTATGCGGGAGGATTATTACAATCCTTCCGCACTTTATGCGCCCGCCATGCGGGGGGAAGAGATCCTGAAAAATGCAGCAACCGCCATTGCAGCGGCGGTCGGCAGTGACGCAAAGCATGTGATCTTTACCTCCGGCGGCACGGAAAGTGATAATTTGGCGATTTTTGGTCATATGCAGCTGAACCGGGATGGGGGAGAGATCCTTTATTCTGCAGCTGAGCATGCAGCTGTACGGCTCACCTGTGAAGAGGCAGCTGTACGCTACGGATGCGTGGCACGGGAGATCCCCCTTACCGCAGAAGGGGTGATCGACCTTTCGGCTTTGGAGGGAATGCTTTCCGAGCGCACGCGAATGATCTGCGTTATGCAGGTGTGCAACGAGACAGGCGTGATCATGCCGCTGAAGGAGATCTGCCAGCTTCGTGCCCGTCTTTGCCCCAAGGCTGCCATTCACGTAGACGGCGTGCAGGGCTTTTTGCGGGTTCCCTTCTCGATGAAGCAGCTGCCGGTGGATTCCTATGCCATCAGCGCACATAAATTCCATGGCCCCAAAGGCGCTGGTGCATTGGTCTGGCGTGAAGGCTTCCGCTTCAAGCCGATGATGATCGGCGGTGGGCAGCAGAACGACCGGCGCAGCGGCACCGAGAATACGGTCGGCATTGCCGGTATGGGGGCAGCTGTGAAAAGCTACCCCAAAAATGCGGCAGAGCATATGCGAGCGCTGAAGAAGCAGCTTGTGGATCTGCTTCGCCCCGCCCTTCCTGATATGAAGGTGCTGGGGCTGGATGCAGAGGACGAAAACAGCGCACCTCACATCCTCAATGCGGCTTTCCCGCCGGTTCGTGCCGAAACGCTGCTGCATGCGTTGGAGGCAGAGGGTGTTATCGTCGGCACAGGTTCTGCCTGTTCTTCCAAGAAAGGCAAGCATTCTCATGTGCTTACGGCGATGCAGCTAAGCCCGGCGGTGATGGAAAGTGCAATCCGTTTCAGCTTCTGTCCCGAAAATACGCAGGAAGAGATCCTGTATACAGCGGATGCCATCATCCGTCAGGTGGAATTGCTCAAACGCTATGTCCGCCGCTGAAGAAAGGAATGAATGAAATCATGCGCGAGATCCTGCAGGTTCGCTTCGGTGAAATCTTTCTCAAAGGTTCCAATCGTCCGTACTTTATGCGTATGCTTGTTGAGCGCATCCGCAATGCCGTAAAGGAACTCAACGGTCATGTCTGGCTCAGTGACAGCCGCGTATATGTCAGCGATCTGTCCGATATGGAAGAAGGCATCCGTAAGGTGGGCAAGGTCTTTGGCGTACATAGTCTCTGCCGTGCGTTGGAGCTGCCCAAGGACGATTTTGATGCAATTTGTGAAGCCGCGGTGCAGCTTGTGGAGGATCATCACGGCTCCTTCAAGGTAAATGCCCGCCGCAGCGATAAACGTTATTTTATGGATTCTCCCGCCATCAACATGGAAGTGGGGCATTACATTCTGGAAAAACGCCCCGATCTGACTGTGGATGTGCATAACCCCGATTTGGTCGTCTCGGTGGAGATCCGTGATCAGGCATATGTATACACCCGTCCCATTATGGCGGTGGGCGGTATGCCTGTGGGCACCAACGGTCGGGCCACGCTGCTGCTGTCCGGCGGTATCGACAGCCCCGTTGCAGGCTGGATGATCGCCAAACGCGGCGTCAGCATGAGTGCGGTGCACTTCAATTCTCCGCCCTATACCAGCGAGCGCGCTAAGGAGAAGGTGCTGGATCTGGCACGGACCCTTTCCGAAAGCCTGTGCGGTATCAAGGTGCACGTGGTGCCCTTTACCGATATTCAGATGCAGATCCACGAAAAATGCCACCCGGATTACACCACCATCATCATGCGCCGTTACATGATGCGTATTGCCAATGCCATTGCCCATAAAGAACGTGCGCAGGCGCTGGTCACCGGCGAGAGCATCGGTCAGGTTGCCAGCCAGACCATGCAGGCGCTTACCTGCACCGACGAGATCGCGGATATCCCTGTGTTCCGTCCCCTGATCGGTCTGGATAAGGTAGAGATCATCGATATCGCCAACAAGATCGGCACCTACGAAACTTCGATCCTTCCCTACGAGGATTGCTGCACCGTGTTCACGCCCCGGCATCCCGCCACCAAGCCCAAAATGGAGATCATTCTGGAGGGCGAAAGCAAGCTGGATACCGATGCGCTTATTCAGGCCGCGCTGGAGGGTACCGTTGTTTACGATCTGTGATCAGATTGACAAAGCCGGAAAAACGCTGACGATGCGTTCTTTCCGGCTTTGTTTTTCTTTGATAGAAAAATATCAAAACAAGTTGCAAAAGCATCGGCTCTGCGGTATAATAATCAGCGGGATAAATTTGGTCATGTGGGACGAAATTTGACCCGATGGAGTGAGGTTATGCAAGACGATTACTTTGTACTGATGCAGAAGCTGGCGCCCGACCTTGCCCAGGAGATCGAGCGCAGGGCGCTGGTGCTGGAACGTATCGGCGCACTGCAGCCGGTAGGGCGGCGGCTTCTGGCGACCCGGCTCAACCTGCCGGAGCGCGAGGTTCGCACGGTTGCGTCCCTGCTGAAGGAACACGGTCTTGTTTCGCTGGATGCAGCCGGTATGAGTCTTACCGACGAAGCCAACAAGATCCTGCCGATGGCAAGCCGTCTCAGCCGCGAGCTGAAGGGACTGACGGGTCTTGAAACCGCGCTTTCCCAGCGATACGATGGGGTAAAGGTTTGCGTCGCGGCAGGCAATGCCGATGCAGACGACCATGTCCTTCACGAGGTGGGGCGCAATGCCGCATCCCGTCTGCGTTCCTTTCTGCAAACGGGCAGTACACTGGCCGTAACCGGCGGCAGCACCATTCATCAGGTGGCGTTTTCCATTCCACAGGGATCGCCCATGAATGTGATGGTGGTTCCCGCACGCGGCGGCATCGGGCGTTCGCTGGAGACACAAGCCAATACCGTGGCCTGCGAGATCGCCAAACGGCTCGGCGGGCATCACAGAATGATGCATCTGCCCGACCGTCTGGACGAACAGGCGCTTGCAGAAATGCGTAAGATGCGAGAGATCGACGAGACCCTCAGCCTGTTGGAGCGCGCCGATGTGGTGCTCCACGGCATCGGCAGGGCTGACGATATGGCGCACAAGCGCCAGCTGCCGGCAGATGTGGAGGCTGAGGTGCTTCGCAAGGGTGCGGTAGCCGAGGCTTACGGCTGCTATTTCGACCGGAATGGGAAATTGGTCTATTCCGCATCCACGGTATCCCATAACCTGGGCGTTTTGAAGCCCAATTGTGCGCTTATCGCCGTTGCGGCAGGCGCACGCAAGGCAGAAGCCATCGATGCAGCCATGCGCAGCCGCAGGCATGCCATGCTGGTAACCGACGAAGGCGCTGCCAATGCCATCCTGTCTATGCAGGAATAACAATGTTTGCTCGCCCGAATGGGCTTTGCAATACCAACAATCAGGTTTTTAAGGAGAGTGTGCACCATGGCTAAGAAGACGATTGACGACATTCAGGTGTCCGGCAAGAAGGTTCTTGTCCGCTGCGATTTCAACGTGCCCATGAAGGATGGCAAGATCACCAACGATAAGCGTATCGTTGCTGCTCTGCCCACCATCAAGAAGCTGATTGCCGACGGCGGCAAGGTCATCCTGTGCAGCCATCTGGGTAAGCCGAAGAACGGCCCCGAAGAGAAGTTCTCTCTGGCTCCCGTAGCCGAGCGTCTCAGCGAGTACCTGGGCAAGCCCGTTGTTTTCGCCAACGATGATACCGTTGTGGGCGAAAATGCCCGTGCTGCCGTTGCCGCTATGCAGGATGGCGACGTGGTGCTGCTGCAGAATACCCGCTTCCGCAAGGAAGAAACCAAGAACATCGAAGAGTTCTCCCGTGAACTGGCTTCTCTGGCCGACTGCTACGTGAACGATGCCTTTGGCTCTGCTCACCGTGCACACTGCTCCACTGAGGGCGTTACCAAGTTCCTCAGCCCCAACGTTGCCGGCTACCTCATCGGCAAGGAGCTCAGCGTTATGGGCAAGGCCCTGGACAATGCTGACCGTCCCTTCGTTGCGGTTCTGGGCGGCGCCAAGATCGAAGACAAGCTGAACGTTATCAACAACCTGCTGGAGAAGGTCGACACCCTGATCATCGGCGGCGGTATGGCCTTTACCTTCCTCAAGGCCAAGGGCTACGAGATCGGTAAGTCCCTGCTGGACGAGACCAAGATCGACTACTGCAAGGAAATGATGGCCAAGGCCGAGCAGAAGGGCGTTAAGCTGCTCCTGCCCATCGACACCGTCTGCATCAGCGAGTTCACCTTCGACCCCTCTGTTGAAATCGAGATCTGCGATTCCGACAAGATCCCCGCTGATAAGGAAGGCTGCGACATCGGCCCCAAGAGCCGCGAACTCTTTGCCGAGGCTGTTAAGGCTGCCAAGACCGTTGTGTGGAACGGCCCCATGGGTGTGTTCGAGAACCCCACTCTGGCTGCCGGCACCCTGGCTGTTGCTCAGGCCATGGCAGACAGCGAGGCTGTTACCATCATCGGCGGCGGCGAATCTGCTGCTGCTGTTGAGCAGATGAATCTGGGCGATAAGATGACCCACATCTCCACCGGTGGCGGTGCTTCTCTCGAGTACCTCGAGGGCAAGGTTCTCCCCGGCGTTGCCGCTCTGGACGAAATCTAAGATATCCCTTCGTTTGCGCAGGCTGCCTGTCGGCCTGCGCAAACTTTGCGAAAGCGGATAACCTGCTTTTGCGCTGCACAAACTGTGCCTGTCCGGCACAACCAATAAGAAAGAGGTACATTCTCTATGCGTAAAGCTATCATTGCCGGTAACTGGAAGATGAACAAGACCCCCGCCGAGGCTGCCGAGCTGGTTAAGGCTCTGGTGCCCGCCGTGAAGGATGCAGACTGCGACGTCGTTGTTTGCGTTCCCGCCACCGATTTTGCTGCCGTCAAGGAAGCTGCTGAGGGCAGCAACATCAAGCTGGGCGCTCAGAACGTTCACTTTGCCAAGAGCGGCGCTTTCACCGGCGAACTGAGCGCCGATATGCTCAAGGCTTGCGGTGTGGAGTATGTGGTCATCGGCCACAGCGAGCGCCGTCAGTACTTCGGCGAGACCGACAAGACCGTCAACGCCCGCGTGCGCGCTGCTGTTGCCGCCGGTCTGACCCCCATCATCTGCGTGGGCGAGCTGAAGGACGAGCGTGAAACCGGCTATACCGATATCATTGTTGAGTATCAGACCCTGATGGCTCTCCACGGTCTGACCAATGACGAGATCAAGGCTGCTGTGATCGCTTACGAGCCTGTTTGGGCTATCGGCACCGGTCTTACCGCTACCGACGAGCAGGCCAACGAGACCATCGGCGTGATCCGCAAGGCCATCGAGCGCAAGTACGGCAAGGATGTCAGCGACGCTGTGCGCATCCAGTACGGCGGCAGCATGAACCCCGGCAACGTGAAGGGTCTGATGGCTCAGCCCGAGATCGACGGCGGTCTTATCGGCGGCGCTTCCCTGAAGGCTCCCGATTTCACCTCTGTGGTGCTCTACAACAAGTAAGAAGGAGCAACGAAAAATGGAAAAGACCATGACTGCTCTGATCATCATGGACGGCTTCGGTATCAATTCCGCCACCGAGGGTAACGCCATTTATCAGCAGGGTACCCCTGTGCTGGATGCCCTCATGGCGAAATATCCCACCACCCAGCTGGGCGCCAGCGGTATGGATGTTGGTCTGCCGGATGGTCAGATGGGCAACAGCGAAGTAGGGCACCTGAACATCGGCGCAGGCCGCATCGTCTATCAGGAGCTTACCCGCATCACCAAGGATATTCAGGATGGCGTCTTCTTTGAGAAGAAGCCCCTGGTCAAGGCCATGGACACTGCCAAAGCAACGGGCAAGGCTGTTCACCTGATGGGCCTGCTCAGCGATGGCGGCGTGCACAGCCACAACACCCACCTGTACGCTCTGTTGGAAATGTGCAAGCAGCGCGGCGTGAAGGATGTATACGTGCACTGCTTCCTGGATGGCCGTGACGTGCCCCCTTCCAGCGGCATCGACTACGTGAAGGAACTGCAGCAGAAGCTGGAAGAGATCGGCGTTGGCAAGATTGCCACCGTAATGGGTCGTTACTGGGCTATGGACCGTGACAACCTGTGGGATCGCGTGCAGAAGGCTTACGATGCCATGGTGCTGGGTGTTGGCGAAACCGCCGCTACCGGAGCAGAGGCTGTTGAGCAGAGCTATGCCAAGGAAGAGACCGACGAGTTTGTGAAGCCCACTGTTGTGATGGAAAACGGCAAGGCTGTTGCTACCATCGGCGAGGGCGACAGTATCATCTTCTTCAACTTCCGTCCCGACCGCGCCCGTCAGCTGACCCGCACCTTCATCATGCCCGACTTTGATGGCTTTGTACGTGCCAACGGCTACTTCCCCGTCAATTTCGTCTCCATGACCCAGTACGACGAGACCTTTACCGGTCTGGAGATCGTCAATCCTCCGGAAACGCTGGATAACACCATGGGCGAGTACCTGTCCAAGCTGGGCAAGACCCAGCTGCGCATTGCAGAAACTCAGAAGTACGCCCATGTTACCTTCTTCTTCAACGGCGGCGTGGAAAAGCCCAACGATGGCGAAGACCGCGAGCTGATTCCCTCCTCCAAGGTAGCCACTTTCGACATGAAGCCCGAAATGTCTGCCTACGAAGTGACCGAAAAGGCTGTTGAGCTGATCAACGAGAAGAAGTACGATGTGATGATCCTCAACTTCGCCAATTGCGATATGGTGGGTCATACCGGCGTAATGGAAGCTGCTATGAAGGCTGTTGCCACTGTTGACGAGTGCGTGGGCAAGGTTGTGGAAGCTGTTCTGGCCAACGGCGGCCGCGCCTTCGTTACCGCAGACCATGGCAATGCCGACCAGATGGTGGATCCCGAGAACGGCGAGCCCTTCACCGCTCACACCACCAATCCTGTTCCCTTCATCGCTATCGGACCCGAAATGATCGGTCGTACCCTGCGTGAAGGCGGACGTCTGGCGGATATCGCTCCCACCATGCTGGACAGCATGGGTCTGGAGATCCCCGCACAGATGACCGGCAAGAGCCTGCTGGCATAAGGATGACAGGAGCAGCGCTGCTGTATTGGCGCGCTGCTCCTTTTGTTTTGACCTTTTAGCCGTCCATATAGAAAGATCACCGAGGAAGCATGCTCTCCTCGGTGATCTTTCTGTATAGACTTATTTCTCTTTCAGAACGGTATCTTTCATCACATTTTGAATCTGATTGTAGCAGCGTTCCATAACATCCAGCTGTTTCTTTCCAAGAAAAGTCGGTTGGTCGTTGGGATCAGCCAGGACTACGCCTGTACGGGTAACGCCGTCGATAGCGTCACGCCAGCAGAAGGTGGGATCGTAGGTCAGATTATCAAAAGCGATGGTACCGGTGGCTGTATCGTACTGAACATCTGCCCGCAGAAGAATACCGGACAAATTATTCCGGCTTTCGCGGTCAAAGGTGAACAGGTTACCCATGGAGTATGCGCAAAGCACAGGATGATATTTACCGTCTCCGCGCTGTGCCGTCAGAACTTCTACAGGAAACACAGCCTGAGGGTTGTTACCCAGAATGATATCTGCGCCTGCATCGGCAATCTGTTGTGCCAGTTGTTTCTGTTCTTTGGTGGGGGAGGTGGCATTGCTCTTGCCCCAGCAAAGAGATACGATCACCACTTCGGCGCCGCGCTGGCGAAGCTGCTGGATATCGCTGCGTATTTGATCGACATCCAACGCCGCATAGGCATATTCCCGCTCCTGGGCAGAGGTTTTCTTTTTCCCAACGTTGGCAAGGTCGTTCAGATAGCTGAGAAGTGCAATGTTCACACCATTGCTGGTACCCACAACAGCAGATGCCCTTTCTTCGGGCGTGGTGTACAACCCAAAAGGTGATATGCCGGCAGAGATCATGCTGTTCTTGGTTTCGGTCAATCCGGCGATGCCGTCGTTCAAGCCCGTAAGGTGCCCGAGATTAACAGCGTCGATTCCGGCCTGTTTCATCGTGTTCAGCAGATCTGCGGGCATGTTTGAAGAGGATAGAGCTTGCGACGGTATCACGCTGTTTTTCAGCGTAGAGACGGTCAGATCGGATTGCAGTGCACCACCCAGCCCGCCGAACATAATGTCAAAGCGGTAGCCGGCGTTTTTATCGTTGAGTGTCTTCAATGTGTTGCTGTCCAGTTGGATCGTACCGGTAGCGCACAGGGAAAACTGCTTGACCGGCGCGGTTGTAGGCACCGGGGTAACCGTCGGAACCGGGGTCGTTATCGGTTTGATGGATGTGTTGGAGGGTTTGACAGTCGTTGGGCTGCTTTGTGCGCTGCCCATAAGCTGCGCCAATGATTCGTCCAGCTTTACTGCCAGATCGATCGCATTTGTGCTGATGCTTGTGCTGCCGGTCAGTTTGGGAAGCAGTGCACAAAAGCCGATCACAACAAGGCAAGTTAGCGTCAGCATGAAAATGGTGCCCGTGGACAGACCGCTGCGATTGGAACGATTCATTTTGTATCTCCTTGTAAGGGATATCTCAAAGGGATCATATCATAATCAGATATCATATGCAAGTAATGCAGGATGCATGCATATCCTCAGAAAAGCGGCGAAAAGCGCGTTTCCCAGACGATGGTCCCCGTAAAGCCGGTAAAAGGCTTACCGGAAACGAAGAATTGAACCTGCTCCACCAGACTGCTACCGCAGAGCGTGTTGGTAAGCGCGTAAGCCAACAAACGCTCCTGTTCGGCATCTTCGCCTGCAAAGACATCCAGAAATGCATCCGAAAAATTGACCAGAAGTACGTTGTCTGCCAATGAAAGACCAATAATGGCTGCATCTTTGACAATATCCTCTGCCATAACAGGGAGAGTATCCTTTGGCAGATCATAAGGCTGGGGCCCTTTGGAAAGCTCTATCAGCATCATGCGCGGATGGTCGGCTTGATAGAATGGTACCGGTCGTTCAACGACCGTCAGTCGGCTGTCTTCTGCATTGATCAGCGACAGTTCGCAAAGATCGTACAGAAGCGATGCATAATCGGAACGCTTCTGTACCTGCCCTGCGAAGGTGATCGTGCTTTCCAGCTGCTCTGTCAGCATTACGGATTCAATGGGTTTGTCGCCGACGGTCACCCGTATGCCGGAAATACCGGGGAAGAATGTACACAAAGTATGGCAGAGAGAAGCCATACAATTGGCCTGGCTGATGTTGTTTGCCGCGAGCATTTCATCCAGATTATAGGCAAAATCCAATTCGATCAGACGGCCGTTCTCGTCGGTGTCCACTACCTTGGGTTTGTTGACCAGCAGGTCGGCAAGCAGGGGAAGCTGGGGGGTATTGATGTTCTCCATGGATCCCCTGGACATCTCCTGCAAAAGAACAACAATCATGTCCTCCGGCAGTTGGTTGCTGAAGGAACAATTCCGCACTTCACTCAGAATACCGGGGGTATGGGCGAGGGGAAAATAAAGGGTAACATCCGCATTCAATGGCTTATCGGAAGCTGCTTCGGTTACATCGACGCGGCGTTGCATCAGCTGTTCGTAGGCTGCGCCTGAGTCTGTACCGATGCTGCGGCTGAAGGCGCCCATGGGCAGTGTGTTTGCCACATCCATGCCGACGGCACGGTCTACCACCAGAAAATTGACATGATCGATTTCTGAAAGTTCCGTCAGTGTGTTTGTAATGGCCTGACAGGCGATATACAACGCCTTGCGATCCATTTGCAGGGCCGATGCGCCAAGGTTTACCGTTGCTGCATTGCGGCTTTGCTCTACCGGATTAACGCCATACAGGGATAGCTTTACGCCACCGCCCAGAGAAGTGTGGGTGCTGGTTTCCTGCTGGTTCAAAAGCGCTCGGACAAGACTTTCGGATTGGGGGCGTGCTGCCGAGAAGGAAACCTGCTTGAGCACAGAGCCGAGCACATTGCTCCCGTATCGGGGCAAATACAGGGTTGCGGGAGCCGAGTATTCAAGCAAGGCATCGCCGATTGGAGCCGTATAAGGCTGCTGTACCGGCGGCAGCGTGATCGAGGGTTCGGTATCAGATGCAGGCGGCTTTTTGCTGCAGCCCGAACATGCCAGACCGAGACACAACAAAACAGAAAGAAAAGCTGTAACGTTGCGTTTCAACTTCTGCACCTCCTGTTTCAATGGTCGCGCAGCATCAGCCGCTGCAGCTCTTCATAGGGGATTTTCCATAGGTCGTCCTCACGGACAAGCCATAGGGGATAGGCGGGACAATGATACTCCTGACCACCGGTCCGGTAGGCGATATCCAGCGTAACGGTTCCGCGTGTGCTGCCGGCAGTGGAATGACCGGCGCTGGCGGAATATGCTGTTAGCGCTGCACAGTTTTCCAGAGCTTCTACGAAAGCAGAAAACGAAGGTTTTTGATCATGCATCGGTGCAGTGAACTGGTACAGCAGTTCGTAATCGCGCAGCTGCCATGCTTTCAGAATGGTGAGAGCGGTGTTCTGCATTGTCAGCAGCATGGATTCGTTGCGCATCAGGCGTTCTGCCAGACCTGTACGTCCATCGAGGAAATAACTGTTGTCCAGTCTGGTGCTGATATCCTGTGTTTGATTATGGGACAGCATCACCTGAACGTACGGATAAGAAAAGTTCTCTGTGATGGTAGCTACAAGGCTTTGCATGGTCAGCTTCCTTCGAAGGGGAGCTTCTGTTCTCCATACAGGATCATCCTTCCAGTTCTGAGGAATGCCATCGTTGAGAATATCCTCACTGAAGGTGATGAATAGCGTATCCTCCGAGGAATGCACGTTCAGGACGGTTGCATTGTGGGGGAACAGCCGCTTCAACTCCGTATGCGAGGCCTGCGGGCCTGCCAGCAACTGGCGTACAGCAATGATCTCCGGGCTTTCGTCCCGTGGTACAGAGACAACACGGGTTTCACTGCTGAGCATATCGCTTTGTTCATAGCGGTAGAAAAGAGTGATCTCTAATTTGTCCGCATCTTTGTCCGAAGCGGTGGCAGGATGGAGTTCCATGGGTAAGCCAGGTACCGGTGTGGCCTCTGCACGTGCCAGAGGGTTGGAGGCGAGGGCGCATGAAGAGAGCAGAAAAAGAAGGGCAAGGCAGGAGAAAAGCAGAATAATCCGTTTCATATCTATTCCTCCTTACCCCTGATGGATCGGCAGTTCGACAGTAAATGTCGATCCGTGACCCTCTTCGCTTTCTACAGATACGCTGCCGCCGTGCGCCAGAACCATCTGATGCACGATGCTGAGCCCCAGTCCGGTGCCGCCGGTTTCCCGGCTGCGGGCTTTGTCGACGCGGTAGAATCTTTCAAAAATATGCGCCTGATCCTCCTTGGGAATGCCGGGCCCGTTATCGGTAATGGTCAGCACTGCATCATGCCCGGAACGTACCAGACGTACGCGCACGCTGCCGCCTTCCTGCGTGTACTTCAATGCGTTTTCCATCAGATTGTAAACAACCTGTGTCAGCTTCGCATTATCGGCGTACATCTCGCAACGGTCGTTCAGGGATAGCTTCAGCTCCTGATTGTTCTTCTCGGCAACCGGTTCCAAACGATGCGCGGTATCGGTTACAACCTGGGCAAGACTGAAGGTGCTGCGGTTCAGGCGCATGGTTTTGGAATCCATGCTGACCAAAGTGAGCAGATCGCCGATAATCAGATTCAGCCGGTCGATCTCTTTGTTGATGTCTGTTAAGAATTCGGTGCGCATTTCGGCTTCCATCTCCGGCTGGTAGATGATGCTTTCAAGCAGGATCTTCATGGTTGCCAATGGTGTCTTCAGCTCGTGGCTGGCATTGGAAACAAACTGGTTGCGGCTCTTGTCGAGCATTTCCAGTTTTTCGGACATGGTATTGAAGGTCTCGGAAAGCCTGCGTAATTCGCCGCTGCCTTTCACCGGTACGCGTACGGATAGGTCGCCGTGACCCATTCGCTGGATACTCCGGGTCAGGGATGCGATGGGTTTTGTGATGATCCGGGAGAAGAACATAGCCAAAAGAAAAGCGGCTGCGGCGGCGATCAGGAAGTACATGACCATTTGGTTCTGTAGGTCGAACAGCCGCTGCATCATATCCTGAATAGGGGAGGACAGCACCAAAACACCGATCACCTTTCCGCCATGGGAAAGGGCAGCGGTGCAGTAACTGACCCATTGGGCATCTTCGTTATAGGGCTGCCAGAAGCGGCGGCTGCCGTTTGTACCTTCATCAAGCATATGCACGCCGTAATCGGCGGTTTTTCCGGTCGCCAAAATGCCAACCACCTCCGGGATGGTCAGCCTTGTGCCATTCAGTTGCAAAAAAGTATCGGCTTGTACTTTGCCGCTTTCGTCAAGCACCATCAGTCTGGATCCCAGCTCGCCACCGGCAGCGGTAAGGTGCTGGTGCAGTTCTTCCATCCTTGCCTGTGCAAACAGGTTCTCTGTCTCGACTGCCAGTCGATCGGCAGCGATGCGCTCCTGCCGTTCCCTGTCATCAAACAAAGAATCGCCTACCAGCCCAATGAGGGAGGTCGCTACTGCGTAGTAGCTCGCTCCGACAATGAGCAGGAAGACGAATAGGATCTTCCATCGAATGGAAGTGAATGGATTGTTAATCTTTGTCCGTGAAATAGTAGCCAGCTCCCCACTTGGTGAAGATAAACTCCGGTTGGGCGGGATTGCGCTCGATTTTTTCGCGGAGTCTGCGGATGTGAACATCCACCGTGCGCGCATCGCCGGCGTAGTCGTATTTCCAGACGGTTTTCAACAGCTTTTCACGGCTGAAGACTTCGCCGCGGTTATTCACAAACACCTGCAGCAGATCGAATTCCTTGGCAGTAAGCCTTACTTCGGTGCCGGCAAGGGTTACCGATCTGTTTACGATATTGATCTCCATATCGTGTACACGGATGGTTTTGCGGGTGTTGCTTTGGGCAGAACCGGCAGTACGGCGCAGAATGGTTTTGATGCGGGCCTTTACTTCCAGAATATTAAACGGCTTTGTCATGTAATCATCCGCGCCGTATTCCAATCCCAGGATCTTGTCGATCTGTTCGCCCTTGGCAGTAAGCATAATGATCGGTACATTGCTATGCTCACGAATGCGTTGACAAACGGTGATGCCGTCGATTTTGGGCAGCATCACATCCAGAAGGATAAAATCATAATGCCCGGCAAAAAACTTATTGAGCGCTTCTTCACCGTCTGCAGCAGAATCTGTTTCGAAGCCTTCCTGTTCAAGCGTATATTTCAAGCCTTTGATGATCAGTGGTTCGTCGTCAACGAGGAGAATACACTTTGCCATTGGCCTCTTCCTTTCTTCCATACTGCGTCGCAATGCGAAAAGCTCGTTATTTTGCGAACTAATTACATTGTAAACGGAAATGTAAAAAAGTCAAGGGGAAATGAAACAAAAAATTCATAATTTTTCATTTCGAATCAGCGCGGCGCACCCTTCAGATAGGTATAGCGGACGATCAGCCAGGGCTTGTTGTTATACATGCCGTATGCATCGGCATACAAATCATAGCTCGTACCTTCTACCCATTCGGTTTTTGAGGCATTCTCCACGTAGATCAGCAGGGGGGAATCCTCGGTACCCACGTTCATAAAGGCGCGCTGAGGCTTGGTGGTCTCGATGCTGGTGATAACGCCCGGACAGTAATAAATCTGCGGTTTTGCCTTACGCAGTTCGATATTGTCCATCAGGTCGGTATATTCCTGGACGATAGGCCATGCAACGGTCGAATAATTATCAATGTTGGGTACGTAGTATACGACGTGTTCTACCCGGGTCTGCTTTTTGTTGGGATAATCGGCTGTTATAACGATGGTATGATCGCCGATGTGATCAAACACCGCCTTGAAGGTAAAGGAACCGTCCGTGTCCACATTGGTGATGTCAAGATCTGTGTAGGGCGAAAGAACCTTGACAACGGCACCGGGAAGAGTGGTGGCGCGGATCGTCATGGTACGGCTGGGGTCTGAAGAGGAACTACCGATATCGGATGCCAGATCCAGAGGAATCTCCTGTTTTTCGCGGTGCAAAGTAACGGTTGTGCTGTTTTCGCGGCAGTACTGGCTTCGCACTACGATCTCAAACTCGTTGTCGCCGATTGGCTGAACCGTTGCGTTATAACTTACCTTACCGCCTTCGGTGTTCACCAGGTCGCTGTAATCTTCACCGTTGATGGTTACGGTGCTGCCTTCGCGCACGTAAAATACGATCGTATACAGCGCGGTGCTGACGACCTTATAGTTGGAATCCGGTGTGTCCAGCTCGATAGGGGAAAGCGGAATATCAATATCATAGGCAAGCGGCTCAAGCGGAGTCTGTTTGCCCGAATCGGAGACGAGGAAAGGCGATACCGTTACCGTCATCGTTTCCTGCAGATAATCCAGCTGATCGTCGTACCAGAGGTGGTCGGGAATATCGAAGGTTGCAACGCCGCCGGTTACGATGGCGGTCATATGCAACTCACGTATGATAATACGCTGGTTCTCTTCGCCGGGAATAGTAACGGTATGGGCGGCAAGGTCGTTGCGGATGGTGGGGATCACCGTGGCTTTGAGAACATCATCATCGGATTTTGGCGTAAACAGTTTGGGAAGCACCATCAAAGCGACCAAGGCAAAACCGCATACGAGAACGGTGATCAGGAGCGTACGCAGAATGCGCCGGAAACGGCTTCTTCTTGGCTTGCGGTGAATATGGGTGTCGCCGGAAAAGCGTTCGTACCCACTTCCGCGTTCAGAAGGGGGGAGATATTCACTGGTGTACAGGTAACTATCGTATACGGTTTGTCCTTCGTCGGGCTTGCGGATGGGTTCTTCCGCATCGGACTGCCGATACAGCGATTCTTGAGAATCCGTTTCGTAGGTGGTTCGGTATTTGGCAGAGTATGGCCTTCGCACATTGGGTTTTTCTTCTGCTCCGGAAAAATCTGTTGTAACCGGGCGGCCGGGTGTTGCCGAATCGCCGCTGTATGTAGAAAAGAAAGTGCTGCGATTGCTTGATGTGCGCACCGATGGGCCGGTGGGAGCCGTTATCTGCTGCTCGGAATCCATACGAAGCCTGCGTTGCTGTGCCTCGCCGTTCAGCTTGCGGGCTTTCAGGCTGACCATTTCGGAAGCAAGCGCGTCGCGGGGATCGTCTGTGGTTTCGGTGGAACCATCACGATCTACACGGATGTAGCTTTTGGGCTTTTCCTGATCTTTCAGCTCGTGTTGCCAGGGTGCGACACCGGTGCTGGAATATTCATCTTCCGGGAGCTCGGCACCGCAATAGATGCAGTGCGGCATTCCCGCACGGTTCCATTTCGCACATTCGGGGCATTTCATATGAAGGAACAGCTCCTTTCACGGATCACAGGTATTCTGCCTGCAGCTCCATGTATCGGTTAAGCAAAGATGCGATGACCATATCGTCGTCGCTTTCGTTGGGGTGGTCGGACAGGAAAGCATCATAGATAAATTCGAATGCTTCATCCTCGTCATATTCATTTTCGCCGAGTTCGTCGTTCTCGTCAAGTACTCCGGTCACCCGCATAAAATGCAGATCGTATGTAAGAAAGCTGCTTACGATCTGCTCCAACCGGTCGGACAAAGCACGGAATTCTTTGGTATTCATACGTTCCAGCAACCATTGAAGATTCTGCTGCATTTCCATATTGAAACTCCTTATTGACATTGAAAGGAAGAAAAAGTTTACATGATATACCAAAGAGCCGCCCGACATGCGGACGGCTCTGTTTGGCAATACGCTTACACGCGCTTGGCTTCCTTGATCTTCGCAGCCTTGCCTTGCAGATTGCGCAGATAGTAGAGCTTTGCACGACGCACCTTACCCTTGCGAATCACTTCGATGTGGTCAACGCGGGGGGAGTGCACGGGGAAAGTACGCTCAACGCCGATACCGTAGGAAACACGGCGTACGGTGAACGTCTCGCGGATGCTGCCGTTGCGCTTGGCGATAACGGTGCCTTCGAAAGCCTGCAGACGTTCGCGGCTACCTTCTACAACCTTCACGAAAACGCGAACGGTGTCACCGATATTGAATGCGGGCATATCGGTGCGGAGCTGTTCCTTCTCGATGGAACGAATGATCTCACTCATTTCATGGGCCTCCTTCCTTCGTAGACGTTCTTGCCCCATGATGAGCAGAGGACCGTCCGTATGTCACAGCGATTATTATAACATGAGAATGTTGGTTGTTGCAATAGCTAATACGGAATTTTTCAAAAAAACATTCCCCAAAAAACGCGCACACGAAAACAACAAAAAAACGATTGGATAAAATGTAATTTGCTTGACAAACGTGCAAAATCCTGTAGAATTACGCCATAGACATCTGCTTGAAGGGAGGGCACCATATGCCGCCAAAGGTACGTTTTCAGCAGGAAATCATTGTGGATGCAGCTTTCGAACTGGCAAAGACCAATGGTTTGGATGCGATCAATGCACGCTCTGTAGCCGGCGAAATTGGGTGTTCTACGCAGCCGATTTTCCGTGTGTTCGAGAATATGGATCAATTGAAGAAGCGTGTAATGGAAAAAGCTGTGCAGCATTTTGATACCTACATTGCCAAGACACAAAATTCGTCGGAATCCTCGTTTAAATCGGTGGGTATGGCTTATCTGCTCTTTGCAATGAACGAACCGCACCTGTTCCAGATGGTTTTTCTGCGGTGCTGCAAGAGCTCGGCTGCCAGAGAAAAATACCGCTGCAGCACATATGTGATCGAGACACTGGTTGATAAAGCCGGTTTCAATACGGAACAAGCCAAGATCATCCAGAGGCATATGTGGATCTATACATACGGTCTGGCCGCTCTTTTGATGACCGGGCAACTGCGTTATGAAAAAGAAGAACTCAGCGATATGCTTGATATGGAGTATCGTGCGATCGTTTCCGGTTTGTTGTGGGAGAAATCCTGTCAGATCAATCCCCCGGCATGATAATCATTTTGACACAGCCGGAAGATGACCCGGCTGTACTTTTGTAAAGAAAAAAACGCATGTGATTCAAAGAATCGCATGCGCTTTTTGCGCTGCTATTTGATGATTTCGCCCATGGTGCCGGGGCCTGCGCAGGCAGCATTGGACTCATCGGTGTCGATATGCATGGCCAGAGCATAGCTGTCGCTTACACGAACCACCACATCGCCAAAGGTGAGGGCGCGGCCTTCGGTTTCAACCTTAACGCTGACAACATCCTTGTCCTTCAGGTCGAATTCGGCGGCATCGGCACAGGTCATGTGGATGTGGCGCTTGGCGGCGATTACGCCGCAGTCCAGCTCGACTTCGCCGTTGGGGCCTACCAGCTTGCAGGCGCCGGAACCGGCAATATCACCGCTCTCGCGAATGGGAGCATTGACGCCGATGGAACGGGCATCGGTCAGAGAAATCTCAACCTGAGTGGCGGGGCGCACGGGACCAAGAATGCTGACACCGGTCAGGGTTTTCTTGGGACCGACAACATCAACGCGCTCGGCGCAGGCAAACTGTCCGGGCTGGGAAAGCATCTTCTTAACGGTCAGCTCGTAGCCGGCGCCAAAGAGGGTTTCCAGATCCTTCTGGGATACGTGTACGTGACGGGCAGAGGTTTCAACCAGAATCTTTTTCATTGGAATCAGGCCTTCCTTCCTGAAAATTTCATATTCTATTATAGCAGTTTTTGGCGGTTTTGCAATGCTTGTGAACAGGAAATCAAATACAGAGCATCAATCGCAGCCTGTGGAGCCAAAGCCGCCCCGGTTGCTGCATTTGAGTGATTCGACGGTTTCAAAATCGATGGGCTCCATTTTTTTGATGATCCGGAATTGACAGATCCGGTCGCCTTTCTCGATAACTGTGTCCCTCATGGCGAGCGCAGGCATACCCCAGATATCATCGTCTCCACAGTAGCTGTTGTCGATGATGCCGACAGAATTTGTCTGCAGAATACCGAATTTCATAAAAGTCGAGCTTCGGGGTGCAAGATGTGCTTCATAGCCCTCGGGAAGCTTCATGCTGACCCCAAGGGAGATGATCCGGAATTCACCGGCTTTCATTTCTACACGTTCGGCGGCTCGCAGGTCGATCCAGTCGGATTTTCCTTCGATGGGGCAGAGTGGGGGAAGCCCATCGGTGTGGTATTTCATCTGGATTTTCATCAGAATAACTCCTTCGCTGGTAAGTGCTGCCGGTGTCTGATCCGGCAATATCATTATAGCGCAGCATACTGTCTTTGCAAGGAAAAAACAACCTATTGACAGCCTTCTGAACGCATATGACAATCCCACGAAATAATTGGAAAGAAAAGTTAATATTTTAAAAGGAAAACTCTTGCAATTTACAAATATTGTGATAGAATAAGTTCGTTAGGGAGAATAGACTCTATATGTAGTAAGAAAATTCTTCCAAATCAATTTTTCAGCACGATACAGGGGGAGTAGCGTGGGCGAAAGCAAAATGAAAAATCTCCGGTCACTGACAACGGTTTTGGTTTGCTTCGCTGTAGTGTTTTCTTTCTTTGTTTCGATCATCCGTGTGTTCGGTTTCAGAGTATACGGTGTCCTGTCAGGGTCTATGGAACCTGCATACCCCGTGGGCTCCTTGATCTATGTCCGCAATGTCAATCCTGACGATCTGCGGATCGGAGATGCCATTACTTTCAGCCTGTCACCCAACGTGATCGCGACCCACCGTATTGTCGGAATCGTTCCGGACGAAAACAACCCGGCGTACAGACGTTTTCAAACCAAGGGCGACGCTAATCGCTCAGTTGATTCTTCCTTGGTGAGTCCCTCCAATATCATCGGCAAAGTGGCGTTCTCACTCCCGTATTTGGGAACGATCACGAATTACATTCAGAATCCCCCCGGCACCTATGTTGCCATTCTGGTTGGTGCAGTCTTGATTTTCCTTGTGTTCCTTACGGATTCCAAGGCAAGCAAGAAACTGCCCTTTCTGAAGAAAAAGGACGAGCCGTTGCCACCGGAACCACAACCTGTTAATGCGGGTATGCCCCGTGCACAGCAGATTCCTTATCCTGCACAGCCTGTCAATACCGGTGTCCGGCAACCCATCGGCGGATATCAGCAACAAATGCCGCCGCAAAGACCTGTAAATGAATATAGCATGCAGGCAGCTCCCATGCAGCCGCAATACAGGTCACCCCAGCAGTTCAATCCCTATCCTCAGCAACCGCAGGAGCAATATCCCCGGCGACCGGTATATCCCCAGTACCGGCAGCCTCAGGGTGGGTATTATCCGCAGCAGGGAAATGGCTGTCAACAGCCTCAGCAGCCGTTTGCACAGCCCGTACCGCCGCCGGTACAATACGCTCAGCCTCAGCGGTTTTCGATTCCTGCAGACGGCTGTCCCACTTCTTCTCAGGCAGATGCACCGGCTCCCCGCCGCAGGCGAAGCGGCAATCACCAAGCATAATCACTTAGTTAGGAGATGTATCAGATGCTCAGATCCAGAAGAACGCTTGCAATGGTTCTTGCTATTGTTCTCTCCATGGGACTTACCGTTTACGGTTCGGTAGCATACCTTTCTGATACCGAAAAGGTTGTAAACACATTTACGGTCGGTAAGGTCGATATTACGCTGGACGAAACGAAGGTCGACCCCGAAGGCAATCCCATTGACGGAGAAGATCGCGTTGAAAGCAATGAGTATCATCTGCTGCCCGGTCACAGCTACGTAAAGGATCCTACCGTTACTGTGAAAGCGGGCAGCGAGGAATCCTATGTGCGAATGATTGTAACGCTGAACAAGCTCAGCGAGATTACCGCCATTGCAGCGTTGGGAGGCGAGGATTTCCTCCCCGAGAACTTTGTTACCGGTTGGAATCGTGATATTTGGGAACCTTATGCAACGACAAAGGACGAAACTGCCAACACCGTTACCTATGAGTTCCGTTATCATCAAACTGTTAACGCCAAGGACGCGACCGAAGACATGGTTCTTGAACCGCTGTTCCGGACGATCGAGATTCCCGGCAGTATTACCGGCGATGAGCTTGCAACCCTTGCCGACCTGGAAGTGGTCGTTAACGGTCACGCGATCCAGACTTACTCCTTTGCCAATGCAGACGAAGCATGGACGGCGTTTGATGCACAAGCTGCCGGTGCCGCTTCGGCCTCTGTGGCGGATCAGCAGCAAAACCCGTAACGATTGTTGCGCAATGCGCTTCGTACCCGAAACAATCAATCCCTTGCGTTGTCAACAGCGCAAGGAAAAAGGAGAGATTGATCAATGGCTTCCTTTAAAAAGTTGGTTTCCCGGCTGTTTGCACGCATCAGCAAAAAGACGATGCTGATGGCGATTGCGGCAACGCTGGTCACCTCCGGCGTCGCCAGCGGGACTCTTGCATGGTTGATCGACCGTACCCCCGAGGTTACCAATACCTTTACCTACGGCGATATCAACATCACGCTGGAAGAAACCGACAACAACGTCGACCAGGATGGCAACCCCAACACCAACGAATACAACATGACACCCGGCAGCGTGATCTCCAAGGATCCCCGCGTTACCGTTCTCGCCAATAGCGAAGACAGCTGGGTATTCGTTAAGCTGGTCAAGAGCGACAACTTCGACGATTTCATGAGCTTTGAGATCGCAGAAGGTTGGACTGCTCTGGCGGGTGCAGACGGGGTTTACTACCGCCAGGCAGACAACGCCGAGCAGGATGTGGTGTATCCGGTCCTCAAGGATAATAAGGTCAATGTCAGCATTGATGTTACCAAAGAAATGCTGAACAACCTGGATGCAGATGGCGTTGCCAACTATCCTCAGCTGATCATTTCCGCCTATGCCATCCAGCGCGATGATGCCATTGCCGATCTGAACAATGCTGCTTCTGCATGGAATCTGATCGAAGCCGAGAACACCGCTGCCGCAGCGACCAACGAAGGCGAAAGCATCGTTACCCAGAGCCTCGGCCAGTAATACGGTGTAAGCCTATCACCTTTGGTTCCGAAGCCGCCTGTTTCGGTATCCAAAGGAAAGTGGGGGAACGCTTTTCATGAAGAAGCTGCTTCTTCTGGTATGCTGTCTGGTTTGCGCCGGCTATCTGCTGTATCACACCGGTTTCTTCACCTATATCCAAAGCGGCGGTTCTCTGACGGAAATTCCCCGCATAGAGGTCAATCAGAAGGAATACAGCCGAACGCCAACAGGCGATGGATTACAAGCCGCAAAATCTTCCATTGGCTTTGCTCCTGATGAGAATGCCTACGAGGGAAGCCCTTATCTGAATCAGTTTGACGCGTTTCAGTGGCCGCTGAATACAGAGAAGACGATTTATCTGTGGCAGGGCAGCATCACAAGGGCGATCGATAAGATCGTTACAGCCATCAATCGTGGTAACATACCGGTTTATGTCAGAACTGTCTTTGCATTCGAACAACTGCAAAGCACGGTCTGGAAGAATGTAAACAGTGTCGGAAGCAAAGATGGGATGGTCTATCACGGTACGGTAGAGATACACGGCGATTTGTTTGATCTTTACTCCTACACGTACGATCTGCCCCTGCAGCCCGGAGAGAGCACAATGCCCAGTTTGCTGCAAGTGGTTCTTGATCGGAACGCAACTGCGTCGGATATGATGGTGATCCGTCAGGGGTACGAAATCATGTTTTCAACGCAAGCCTGCCAGGCTACAGGACTCCCGGTGGAAGTGGGAGTGAACAGTGATGCTTCTACGGTTCTGAACACACTTTTGGGCGAAGTATCAACGACTCAACATCCTTGGGTCGGTCAATAATGTTTTCCGTAATGGATAACAATAGTGAGTTTGATGAAAGGAGGTAGATACGCTTGAAACGTTTAAAGTATACGCTTGTTGTAATGATGTTGGTCTCTTCTGTGGTGCTCTGCGCTGCGGTAGCAACAGGCGGAACGCTGGCTATGCTGATTGATCAGACCATGTCTTTGGTCAACACCTTCGTCCCCGGCGAAGTATCGGCACAGACAAGTGTTGAACTCAACATCCAGAAGACGATCATCGCTACCGGCATAAACGGCATGGACGCAAGTGGATTTACCTTTGAATTGACGGATCTGCAAGATGGGAAATGCTATATCGCTTCTTCCGATAATGAAGGTAAGGCTCTCTTTACAATCCCTTACTCCGAAGCGGACATCGGAAAAACCTTCAAATATACGCTTAAAGAACGCAATGACGCCCGTGAAGGTTTTACGTACAGTACGCGTGTCTATAACATAGAGATATCGGTGAGCCTGAAGGGCAATGATCTGGTCGCCGATCTGGTTATGGATCATCAGCCTGTAGAGCAGCTTACTGCAGAGTTTATCAATACATACTTCACCCAGGGCGGGGAAGTCCCGCCGCCGCCGGCAGGCGACAGTGCCGATCCTCTCCTGTATGCAGGGCTTGTGGTAGTGAGCTTGTGTGCGTTGGTTCTGATTTTCAGAAGGCAAAGAAAGCATTCATAAACGTAAGGCAGCCCACAATGTGTGGGCTGCCTTCGTTTGTGGCATCAAAAAAGTGCATCCGGAAACCGGATGCACTTTTGTTGGTAAGATTACTTCTGCACTTCCTCGATGGCAACAGCTACGGCAACGGTGGCACCGACCATGGGGTTGTTACCCATGCCGATCAGACCCATCATTTCAACGTGAGCAGGCACAGAGGAGGAACCGGCGAACTGAGCGTCGGAGTGCATACGACCCATGGTATCGGTCATGCCGTAGCTGGCAGGGCCGGCAGCCATGTTGTCGGGATGCAGGGTACGGCCGGTGCCGCCGCCGGAAGCGACGGAGAAATACTTCTTGCCGTTCTCGATAGCCCACTTCTTGTAGGTACCGGCAACGGGATGCTGGAAGCGGGTGGGGTTGGTGGAGTTACCGGTGATGGAAACGTCCACGTTCTCCATGCGCATGATGGCAACGCCTTCGGTAACATCGTCAGCACCGTAGCAGCGAACCTTGGCCTTCTCGCCGTCGGAGTAGGGGGTTTCCTTGACGATCTTCACTTCGCCGGTGTAGTAGTCCATCTTGGTCTGCACATAGGTGAAGCCGTTGATGCGGCTGATGATGTAAGCAGCGTCCTTGCCAAGGCCGTTCAGGATAACGCGCAGGGGCTCCTTACGAACCTTGTTGGCGGTACGGGCGATACCGATAGCGCCTTCGGCAGCGGCAAAGCTCTCGTGACCGGCCAGAAAAGCAAAGCACTTGGTTTCGTCACGCAGCAGCATGGCAGCCAGGTTGCCGTGGCCCAGACCAACAGCACGCTGATCGGCAACGGAACCGGGAATGCAGAAAGCCTGCAGGCCAATACCGATAGCCTCGGCAGCCTCGGCAGCAGTCTTGCAGCCCTTCTTGAAAGCGATGGCAGCGCCAAGGGTGTAAGCCCAAACGGCGTTTTCGAAAGCGATGGGCTGGGTGCCGCGAACGATGCTGTCAACGTCCACGCCCTGGTCCTTCACGTACTGCGCCATCTGATCCAGATCAGTGAAGCCGTACTCCTTGAGAACGCCTTCGATCTTGTTAATTCTTCTGTCGAATCCTTCAAAAGTAGCCATTTCTACTCACCTCTTATCAATTTCAGATCACTGATGACGCGGGTCGATGTACTCAACAGCTTCGTTGAAGCGGCCATAGGAGCCGATGTTCTTCTCGTAAGCTTCCTTGGGGTCCATGCCCTTCTTGATGGCGTCCATCATCTTGCCCAGGTGTACGAACTGATAGCCGATCACTTCGTGATCCTTGTCCAGACCCAGCTTCAGCACGTAGCCTTCAGCCATTTCCAGATAGCGAACGCCCTTCTTCAGGGTGCCGTACATGGTGCCGATCTGGCTGCGCAGACCCTTGCCCAGGTCTTCCAGGCCGGCGCCGATGCTCAGACCGTCTTCGCTGAAGGCGCTCTGGGTACGGCCATATACGATCTGCAGGAACAGCTCGCGCATGGCGGTATTGATAGCGTCGCAAACAAGGTCGGTGTTCAGGGCTTCCAGAATGGTCTTGCCGGGCAGGATCTCGGCGGCCATAGCAGCAGAGTGAGTCATGCCGCTGCAGCCCAGGGTCTCAACCAGAGCTTCCTGGATGATACCTTCCTTAACGTTCAGGCTCAGCTTGCAGGCGCCCTGCTGAGGAGCGCACCAGCCAACACCATGGGTAAAACCGCTGATGTCCTTGATCTCGCGGCTCTGCACCCACTTGCCCTCTTCGGGGATGGGAGCGGGACCATGGTTCGGGCCCTTCTTCACGCATACCATTTCTTCGATTTCTCTTGAATATTGCATCGTCGTATCCTCCTTGCCAACATAGTAGTGATGCGGGCACATACAATGTTAGTATAGCACATTTTTCTGCAGGTAAAAAGCACTTTTATGCATGTTGAGAAAATTTTGTTTTCTTTTTGTCAATGTTTGTTGCAGGTGGTTGCAAAAGACATTGTTTTTTCCATCTTTGCAGTAACACCATGTTTCTGTTTGAACAATACGGCCTGCTGTGGTATACTGCGTAATAGATTCGCGGAACATGAGGGAGGCGCCTTTGGTGGAGCAACTGAAGAAGCAGATCGCAGCATATGTGCCCAGGAACGAGCAGGAGGCTGCAGATCAAAGGATGATGCTCACATTTATGGAGCGAAATCCGGATTGCCTGCTCCGAAGTAATCTGGCAGCGCATTTCAGTGCGTCCGGATGGATCGTCAACAAGCGCAGAGACCGGGTACTGCTTTGTTATCATAAGCTGTACGATTCGTGGAGCTGGACTGGCGGACATGCCGACGGCGAGAGCGATCTGGAAGCCGTTGCACTCCGTGAGGCGCAGGAAGAAACCGGCGTACACGCCGTGTCTGTGTACCCGGGCAAGATCTACTCACTGGAATGCCTCTATGTGATGGGGCATGAGAAGCGCGGAGCGTATGTACCGTGTCATATCCATATGAATCTGACGTATCTTCTGGAAGCGGACGAAGAAGAAACATTGGTCGTCAATCAGGAAGAAAACTGCGGCGTGCGATGGTTCGATCATGACGGTGTGCTGATGGAGCCCACCGAGCCGTGGATGGTAGAGCGGGTTTATCGCAAGCTGATCGAACGCACCGAAGCCGAAAGAAAAAACGTATGAATAAAGGAGAACAACTATATGAGCCGATTGGGAGATCTGCTGCGCACCGAGCGTCTTGCGCGGAAAATGACACTGAAGCAGGTGGCAAAGCTGGGCGGTGTCAGCGAGGGATATTTAAAAGATGTCGAGGAGGGCAAAAAGATCATAGCAGATGATCAGGCTCGCCGTATCTTGAAAAAGATGGGCTTGAAGGAACAGACCGAGGCAGGGTTTTCGCTGGACGATATCGCTGCAACGGTGGATCTTCAGACAACGGTCACCGCTGCCCCCAAGCCTGCGCCCAAAAAAGAACGTCATCTTGACAGCGAAACGGTTTACAGCTCTTCCGATGAGAAGCAGGTTATCGGCGGTGTTTGGCTGGAGGCGCTCACCAGCGTGCTCAAGCGTGTGCCTGTGTATAATGCTGTGCTGAAGGAAGTGGGGCATCGTTTGCTGCCCATTATGGATGGCCGCATCGAGGGCGCGGCCCCCGATAAGGTCTTCTACTTTTCTGCTCCGGACGATTCCATGCGCGGTTTCCGTATTCTCCGGGACGATATCTGCCTGGTCGTTCCTGCGGCCAGCCCCGTAGACGGCGCGATCATGCTTGTGGAACAGCGGGGTCACCGCAGTCTGCGTAAGATCAAAAAGTTGGATGCTGTAACGGTTCTTTTGCAGGATTATGATCGCGAGTACAGCGCCGAACCCTGCGCAGTACCCGATGTTACGTTTCTCGGACGCGTTGTGCGTGTGGAGTTCGATCTGTAAGTGAAACCCAGTATACCGTTCGGTTGGTGAGGAGTATGAAAAAAACCGGCTATATCAGAGATATGACGCAAGGATCGTCCTTGCGTCATATCGTTGGTTTTGCCGTTCCGCTGATGATCGGCAATCTGTTTCAGCAGCTGTATAATCTTGTGGATACCATGGTCGTCGGTTATCGGCTGGGCGATCACGCAATTGCCGCAGTCGGCGCAACGGTATCTTTGTATTCGATGATCATCAATCTGGCAATCGACCTGAATAACGGCTATGGAATCGTTGTTACCCAGCGTTTTGGCGCACATCAGCCAAAAGCGATGAAGCAAGCGGTCGCCGGTATGCTGGAATTGAATGCAGCGGCAGCGTTACTGCTGACTGCGGCCACCCTTGGTTTTCTGGATCCGCTGCTTCGCTTTATGAATACACCGCTGAATATCTACCAACAGTCCAGAAGCTACATCTTCTTCATCTGTGCAGGCATTCCCGTAACGATCGCTTACAATATGTTTGCCGCCATTCTTCGTGCGGTTGGCAACAGTCGCATGCCGCTTCTGTTTCTCATCCTGTCCAGCCTGCTGAATGTTGCACTGGATATTCTCCTGATCTGGGGTTTGGATGCCGGTATTGCAGGCGCTTCTATTGCCACGGTGATCTCGCAGCTTGCCGCCGCTGTTCTGAGCGGTCTGTATGTATGGAAAAACTATCGGGAATACCTGCCCCGGGCTCAGGATTTCCGTGTGCCTGCCAAGGTGCTCGGCAATCTGTTCTCGACAGGCTTCGCCATGGCGCTTACTTCTTTTGTGGTTGAATTCGGTACTGTTGCTTTCCAACGCGTAACCAATCTGCTGGGCGAGACGATGATCGCGGCCCATTCAGCCGCACGACGGATCCAGCTGATGCTTTTGCAGCCTGTCATCAGTTTTTCTGTAGCCAGCATGACCTATACCGGTCAAAACTGGGGTGCAGGCAAGGTGGAGCGTATTCGTCCGGGAATCCGTCTCGTAATGGTGATCGAATTGCTCTGGTGCTTTGCATCGGTGGCGATCGTGTATCTGTTCGGAGGTGCATTGATCCGCCTGACCACCGGCACAGAAAGCGAAAAAGTGCTTGAAAACGCCGTTTTGAGTCTGCGTATCCATTTTTCCATGTTTCCCATGCTGGGTATTCTGTTTTGTCTGCGAAACAGCATGCAGGCCATCGGACAAAAGCTGGTACCGGTGCTTTCCAGCTGCATAGAGCTGGCGATGAAGCTGTTTGCGGCATATTACCTGATCCCTCAATATGGCTTCGTCGGAGTGTGCATTACCGAACCCATCACATGGGTGCTGATGGTGCTCTTTCTTGCCGGGGCCTATCTGTTGTTTCACCGGAAATGGTTTGCGGCTGTGCCATGTGCGGTTGAGTCGGCGTAAATACGTACGCATTGTGGTAAGCGTTGTGGCAGTGCATGGATACAGATAAAGAAAAAAGCCTTTGGAAACCTGAATTCCAAAGGCTTTTCTGTGTGGTGCCGAAGGTGGGACTTGAACCCACACGGTATCGCTACCAACGGATTTTGAGTCCGTCACGTCTGCCATTCCATCACTTCGGCGGAACATTATTTATTATAGCACGTTGGTCTGTTCTGCGCAAGCCCTAAAATTGCCGTGTAAATTCAGGGTCTTGCCGCCGGTGCTCCAATCGTCGATATATCTGCTCTGGTGTTACATCATCCTTGACATTTTCCTTTCTATGATGGATAATAGAAGTAACATTATTTGTTAGTCAGCATCATTTTTTGAAACAGCACCGTATTCGCACGGTTATTTTGATATGGAAGGGGAAGACCGGTTCCTATGCGCGAAAAACAAACGGGAATTCGTCAAACCAGCCTTTTTCGCAGAATCATTCTGCCTTTTGTGGGACTTGTTATCCTGATCGGTCTTTTGCTGATCGGTCTTATGGCCTTTTTCGGAACTTTCAAGCAGATCCATCAGGATGAACTGCACATGCTTTCGGAGGTTGCTCTTCATCAGGCATCGGGCGTTACAGCTGGTGTGGATGCACGCCATACCGCCAATACCATGATCAATGACATTCTGCAAAGAACCGAATCCCTGCTGGATGAAAAGGGCTTTGATGAAACGGCTCTCCAGGACAATTCCGATCTTTGCAGGGAGCTTTTGGAGGAAATCGCACCGTCTGTTCATAACAGTCTTTCCCGTAACTATTTTTCGGGTGCATTTGTTGTTCTTGATGCCAATAAGACCAACCTTCGCGGCGAACTTGGATACTTCGGTATCTATTTGAGGGAGCACAGCACGAACGACGAGTTGACTTACGAATTGGTAAGGGGGCCGTTGGTTCTTAAAAACCATATCCCCGCAGAGACCGGAGCTGTATGGCGGGAGGACTTTCCGCTTGTTCAGTCAGAGGAGAATGCGTTCTATCTGGTGCCGATGATGGCTTACCCCAACCGGGAAGAACCGGACACAGAAGCCGCGGATTGCGGCTACTGGAGCCTTGGGTTTATGCTGAACCCGGAGGATGAGCAGCGGATCATCACCTATTGCCAGCCTGTTGTAACCGATTCCGGTGTTCAGATCGGAGTTGCGGGCTTTGAAATGAACATGGAGTATCTTCGGGATCTGCTCACGGTTGAAAGCGAACGCCATCTCAGTAATGTCACCTTTATTCTGGCGGTAACCAAAGATGGGGGAAACACATTTCTTCCGGTAGCGGGCGACGGCGAATTACTGGATGAACATTTCATCGGAATGAATGTGCTGATTCCAAGGGAAAAGCAACAGTTCAACGGAAATGAATACCTGATCATCAACAGCAAGGACGGACAAACCGAATTCTATGCTGCTGTACAGCCGCTGCAGCTGTACAGCGGCAACAGCCCCTACCGTGATCAGGAATGGGTTCTGCTGGCGGTGGAGGAGACAGAAAGCCTGTTTGCTACAGAAAATGATTTCAGATGGGCTGTCGGTCTGGCGATGGCGCTCAGTCTGATCATCGGTCTCAGTATCGCTTATTTGGTCAGTAAGCATATTGCAGGCCCGATCGAAGGTCTGATCAACCGCATTGATAAGCAGAAGGGCAATGCTGTTTTTGAGTACGAAGCGACCGGCATCACCGAGGTGGATGAGCTGTCAAGGACCATCAGCAGACTGAACCGTGCGGTTGCCGAGGAGGCCTCCAAAATCAGCAAGATTATCACATTGTCCAACATGCCTATCGGCGCCTTTGAGCGGAAAATTGATGAAGATCAGGTATATTGCTCCGACGGGTTCTATATGCTGCTCAATTGCAGAGAACTCTTTCAGGAAAGCAACCGAATGCCTCTGGACGTGTTTAACGATCTGCTGACCGAGCGCATCGGCGATAAGCCCGAAGACGGTAACGATATCTTCCTGCTACAGGGATCGCAGCCGCCCCGTTATTTGCGTTTGCGTATGTTGCAGGATCAGCAGGGCATTATCGGTACTTTGATGGATGTAACCGAGGAGATCGAAAAGCGCAAGCGCATCGAGCATGAGCGCGACTACGATCTGCTCACCAACCGTTACAACCGCCGTGCTTTTGAACGTATCGCCCAGGATCTGTTCGATCGCCAGTCCAATTTGTTGAAGCCGGTTTCCGCAATGCTGATGATGGATATGGACAATCTCAAATCCATCAACGATACCTACGGTCACGACAGCGGCGATATATACATCCGTAGCTTTGCGGATGCATTGGATGTTTATGCGGATGAAAGATGTATTATCGGTCGTCGCTCCGGTGACGAATTTTATATCTTTTTCTATGGTTATTCCAGCCGGGAAGAATTGATGGATGTGATCCGGCGCGGCTGGGACAGCATCAAGAAGAAAAAGTGCGAGATCGCAGATGGATCGGTCGTCTCTATCGGTGTGTCCGGCGGTGTGGCATGGTATCCCGAACACTCCGTACTGTTTCCGCAATTGCTCCATTATGCAGACTTTGCTATGTACTGTGTCAAAAACGGCGTGAAGGGTTCTTTGATGGAGTTTACCAAAGCTCGTTACGAAGAGTCCGGTTATTTGATGAACGGTATTCAGGCGTTGAACAAATTGTTGGAGCAGCGTCTGGTGCGATACGCTTTCCAGCCGATCGTCAACGCGAAGGATGCTTCCATTCTCGGCTATGAGCTTCTGATGCGTCCTACCGTGCCGGAACTGCCCACTCCCGAATATGTGCTGAAGCTGGCCAGCCAGCAGGGCAAATTGCAGCAGGTCGAGGTGATGACGTGGCAGAAAGCTTTGGAAACCTCGTCCGAAATGCTGGATAAACAATTGCTGCCTCAGGGTTCCAAACTGTTTATCAATTCCATTGCCAGCCATTCCCTTGGTCCGCAGGATGAAAAATGGGTCGAAGAGCATTATTCGCATCTGTTGCCCCATGTGGTGCTTGAGATTACCGAACGGGAAACCCGATCGGTAGAGGACACCAACGGCAAGGTGGAATATATGCGCCGCTTCAGTGCGCATGTTGCGATCGACGACTTCGGCGCCGGCTATAACGGAGAACATTCGCTTCTTTATATCGATGCGGATTACGTGAAGCTGGATATGTCTTTTGTGCGCAACATCCATCTGGACAGCCGTAAGCGCAACTGGTTGTCCAATGTGCTCAACTACACCCGAAAGAGCAAGATCCGCGTGATCGCCGAAGGGGTGGAGTCACTGGAAGAGTTGGAGGTTCTCAGTGCGCTTGGCGTGGACTATTATCAGGGCTACTACCTCGCACGGCCCGATTACACGCCCCCCATCCCGAGCGAGGCAGTACTCGAAAGTGTGCGTGAAGCATACCGGAAAGCCGAACAGCAAAAACGCGGCGGCCGGGAGTAATGCCGGTAAGCGAATAACAAGCGGCACAGCGTTGTGCCGCTTCAGCTCGTCAAAAAACACGCCTGCGGCGGCTTTTTTGACGACTTTTGCACCGTTTGCCTAGGAGCCTACGGCTCCCCGGGCGGCAAACGGCGATAGGAACCCCTTGCTACGCAAGGGTTCCGAAACCACCGTACACGC
>JAFXBE010000066.1 GCA_017516765.1 Clostridia bacterium
GGAAGGAGCCTTCTCAATAGACCACCCCCAACCCCGCACCCAAGCCCCACGAACCGGGGGCGCCCCCGCAGAGCCATAGGCTCGAGGAGGCGACCAAGCAAGCAGCGCGGGCAGGGAAGGGACCCTGCCCATAAGCGCTGCGGAACGATTGTCCACTATGAGCGCGGGCGACCCGCCGAAAGGCGGGTCGAACGTGCAGCCAAGCAAGCGGCGCGGGCAGGGTTGGGGCCCCTGCCCCATCAGGGCGCGGAACTGCTGTCCACTCCAAGCGCGAACGCCCAGTTTTTCCCCTCCCGGGGAAAAACGGGCGGACGTGCAGCTAAAAAACCTCCGCAGGCAATACGCCAGCGGAGGTCAATCACCCGTTTTCAATTCATCTTGTGCCCATATCATGGGCACAGCACCGGGATTCCAAAGGGATGAGATCCCTTTGGCGGGGTGCAGGGGCAGCGCCTCTGCCCTCCCCCCGTTACGCTTCCTTCTTCCCCGGCAGCTGTGCCAGCACGATGCCCAGCATCATGATGGCGCAGCCCATGTATTCCCGCAGCGTCATCCGATCGCCCAGAAGCAGCCAGCCGAAGAGAACGGCGAATACGCTTTCCAGACACATGATGAGGGAGGCAATGGTGGGGTCGATATCCTTCTGGGCGACGATCTGCAGGGTGTAGCCCACGCCGCCGGACAGGATGCCTGCGTACAGGATGGGGATGGCGGCGGTTTTGACCGCTTCCCAGGTGGGGTGTTCGGTAAATGCGGCAAGGGTCAGGCAGATGACGGCGGTTACCGCGAACTGGATGCAGCTCAGCTTAACGCCGTCCACCTTTGCGCCCACATAGTCCACCACCAGGATGTGCCCGGTAAAGCTGAAGGCGCAGAGCAGCAGCAGAATATCGCCGCCCTCCAGCACAAAGCCGCCCTGCATGCACAGCAGGTAGAGACCCACGGCGCTGAGTACAACCGCCACCCACACAAGAGGCTGGGGACGCTTGCCGAAGAAAAGCCCGGTCAGGGGCACCAGCACGATGTACAGCGCGGTGATAAAGCCCGCCTTGCCCGCCTGCACCCCGGCGTTGATGCCCAGCTGCTGAAAGCCGGAGCCAAGGGCGAGCATCACGCCGCAGGCAAGACCGCCCAGCAGCAGAAAACGCTTCTGGGCGGGATCCCGGGGCAGAAGCGAGGGCTTCCGCGCCTGAGGATCGGCTGCGGCTGCCCGCTGCTGCCGCCCGTGCCGGTACGCGATCACCGGCACGAGGGTCAGGGCAGCGAGCACCATGCGCAGACCGTTGAAGGTAAAGGGCTCAAGGGCATCTGCCGCCACATCCTGGGCAACGAAGGCCGCGCCCCAGATCATGGCGGTGAGCAGGAGCAGAAGGGCTGCCCGGAGGGAGCGGCTCACTTCTTTTCCTCCTTCTCGTCCTCGTCCTTTTCGCCGTGACCGGTCAGCCGCTGGATCAGCTTGACCAGCTCTACCAGCGGGATGATCAGGAAGGCCAGACCCAGCGCGATGCCGAACTCGCCCAGCGCAACGGTCTCAAAGCCGAACAGGCCGCGCAGGAAGGGTACATACAGCACCAGCAGGGTGAGCACGAAAGCGGCTGCGCCCGCGCCCAGCAGCCACCAGTTGGTGGTCTTCATGGTGAAGATGCTGCCGCGGCGGCTGCGCATGTTGAAAGACTGGAAGATCTCGGCCATGCTCATGGTCAGGAAGGCCATGGTCATGCCCTTGTTGCTGGCACCGAAGCCCAGCACGCCGTTGTGATCCATGGCATAGCCGATGGCAAAGGCGATCAGGGTGATGAGGGCTACAAAGAAGCCCTGATAGGCGATATCGCCGCCCACGCCGCCGGAGAACACACCGGCCTTGGAGGAACGGGGCTTGCGCTTCATGCTGTCCGCTTCGCCGGGCTCCATGCCAAGGGCAAGGGCGGGCAGCGAGTCGGTGATCAGGTTGATCCACAGGATGTGGGCGGGCTTGAGGATGGCAAAGCCCAGCATGGTGGCGGTAAAGATGGCGATGACCTCGCTCAGGTTGGAAGAGAGCAGGAACTGGATCGCCTTGCGGATGTTGGCATAGATGCGGCGGCCTTCCTCCACGGCGGATACGATGGTGGCGAAGTTGTCGTCGGCAAGGATCATATCGGCAACGTTCTTGGTAACGTCGGTGCCGGTGATGCCCATGCCCACGCCGATATCGGCAGCCTTGATGGAGGGCGCGTCGTTGACGCCGTCGCCGGTCATGGCAACGATCTTGCCCTTGCGCTTCCACGCATCCACGATGCGCACCTTATGCTCGGGCTGCACGCGGGCGTAGACGGAGTAGTGCTCGATAGCCATATCCAGCTCATCGTCGCTCAGGTCGTCCAGACGGCTGCCCATAATGGCCTGATCCGGCTCGGTGAGCAGCCCCAGATCCCGGGCGATGGCGATGGCGGTGTCGATATGGTCGCCGGTGATCATCACGGCGCGGATACCGGCATCGCGGCACTTGTCCACAGCGTCCTTCACTTCGGGGCGCACGGGGTCGATCATGCCGGTGAGACCGATGAAGACCAGCTCGTTTTCAATGGCTTCGGGTTCCACGTTTGCGGGCAGAGCGTCGTATTCCTTCATGGCGCAGGCCAGCACGCGCAGCGCCTTGTCTGCCATGCCCTTGTTGTGCGCCATCACCTCGGCCTTATCCGCCAGCTCCATGGGCTTGATGCCATCGGCGGTGAGCATCTTGGTGCAGCGGGCAAGGATCTCGTCGGGCGCGCCCTTGGTGTACTGGGTCACGGTTGCGCCGGTCTTGTGCAGGGTGGACATCATTTTGCGCATGCTGTCGAAGGGGGCTTCGGCAATGCGGGGGGTCTCCTTGACCATATCTGCCTTGCGCAGGCCCTCGGCGGTGGCAAAGTTGACCAGCGCGCACTCGGTGGGCTCGCCCACGGCCTCGTCGTTTTCGTCGGGCTCGGCATCGGAGCACAGGCACATGCCGCGGGCCAGCAGCGCCTTGTCGGCGGTGTAGCTGTCCACAACGGTCATACGGTTCTGGGTAAGGGTACCGGTCTTGTCCGAGCAGATCACCTGGGCGCAGCCAAGGGTCTCCACGGCGGTCAGGCGGCGGATGACGGCGTTGCGCTTACTCATCTTGGTAACGCCGATGGAAAGCACGATGGTGACCACCGCAGCCAGACCCTCGGGAATGGCGGCAACGGCAAGGGAAACAGCCATCATGAAGGTGTTGATGGCAACATCGAAGGTCAGCTTGCCCTCGCGCACGATGCCCACCACAAAGATGAGCACGCAGATGCCCAGCACCAGCCAGGTGAGGATACGGCTCAAGGCAGACAGCTTGCGCTGCAGGGGGGTGGCTTCGTCCTCGGCCTGGGTGAGGGCGTCGGCGATCTTACCCATTTCGGTGGTCATACCCGTACCGGTGACCACTGCGCTGCCGCGGCCGTACACCACGGTGGAGCCCATGTAGATCATGTTCTTGCGGTCGCCCAGAGGCACTTCCTCGCCCTCGAGGGTGTCGGCTTCCTTCTGCACGGGGACGCTTTCGCCGGTAAGGGCGGCTTCTTCGATCTTGAGGGAGGCGCACTCGATGATGCGGGCATCGGCGGGCACGGAGTCGCCGGCCTCCAGATGGATCACATCGCCGGGAACCAGCTCTTCGCTCTTGAGGAAGTGGAGCTTGCCGTCGCGCATTACCTTGGAGGTGGCGGCGGTCATGGTCTTGAGGGCCTCGATAGCTTCCTCGGCCTTGCTCTCCTGCACAACGCCCATGACGGCGTTGAGGATCACAACAGCCAGAATGATGAACACATCGGTCAGACCCTCGCCGGCATAGATGGCGGTAACGGCGCTGAGGGCAGCCGCCACCAGCAGCACGATGATCATGGGATCGGCCAGCTGGCTCAGGAACCGCTGCATCAGCGTGGTCTTCTTGCCCTCGGCCAGCTTGTTGTGGCCATGCTTTTCAAGGCGGGCAGCGGCCTCCGTGGTGGAAAGACCTTCGGGGGTGGTGCCGAGCTGCTTGAGCATCTCGTCGGATGAGGTCAGATAGGGTTTCATTTCCAATCTCCTTTCCTAAAAAAGAAAACCCGGGCACAGGAGAATGGTTTTCTCGCGTACCTGAGTCTCGTTCATTAAGGCATACCAGACCCCTGCAGGATCGTGTGTTGATATGCCACGCTATGCGCGAACTACTCCCTCAAGAGTTTTCTTCACGTTAAAAGGTGCCAAAGAATATTGTAAGGGAAATATTGGGACGTGTCAAGTAAAGATGGGTTGAAGTTGGGGGAGGGACAGATTAGGTACAATGGGAGTGGGGGGTGGACGGGGACAGGCAACAAAAAGGCTCCTTCCGTTAGGAGGGCGAGGTCGGGAAGCGCGTGCGCAGTGCGCACAACGCCGAAGGCGTTAGCGACCCGGAGTCGACAACCGAAGCAAGTACAGACCACGGTTAGTGGGCTGTACGCCGACTGAGGTTGCGGGCCGTAGGCTGTCGCCGTCAGGCGACTGAGGGTGCTGGAGCGGGGGTGGTGTGTCGGTTCGGGGTGTTCACCACCCGGGGCAGAAAACCACCGTCCCCAACGCCTTGCAAATACCCCTACCATCAGTCAGGCTACGCCTGACAGCTTCCTCCCCCGCTGGGGGAAGAAGCCTTTGGCTTGGCTGTCTGCATTGGGGACACCCACTCCCAAAGGCTCCCTTGTGCAAAGGGAGCTGCCCCGAA
>JAFXBE010000067.1 GCA_017516765.1 Clostridia bacterium
CTTTTCGCTCGCCGACTTTGGTGGGCAGCTCGCTGCCCACCAAAGTCGTTCCAACAACCGTCCGTCTCGTCCTCTCAACTGGCTTTCTCCTCGTGAGTTCCTTGCTTCTTTCTCTGTACAAGATGTTTGACAAACCTACATGATTGATGAGTGCAGGGACAGATGCTCTTGTCAATTCCGCAGCGGCATGATATATTTTATGTTGGGAAAACATGCAGGGAGGCGATGAAGGATGCTTCGCAGAGCAGGGCGAAGGTGGTACCGTTCCTTGGGATGGATATTGATCTTTACCTTTATTATTACGCTTGCAGCCGGTATCTATATGTATTTTTACGAGCCCGAACGCTGCAGCGCCGAGTATAAGCTCTGCGCCGTACCGCAGCAGGAGGGCCAGAAGCCCGCACCCCTGAGTATGTGGATGCTGCTGAGGGACATCAATCACCTGCTGGATGAAGATACCTTCCGCCGGCAGATCGTAGCGAATACCTCCAGCGACGGTCAGACCTTTGTGAGCGCACACGGAAGCGTTACCGACCATATGGTGGTTATCCGTGCGACCGGTACGGATGAGCGGATCGTTACCGGGCTTGCCAACGCAGCCGGCGACAAGCTCGCACTGGAAGGAACAACCCTGCTTGGTGCAGCGTCGGTCACTACGGTACATCGTGCACAGGTGCTGCCTGCGCCGGATCGCTACCACAATGTGTGGCGGCTTTTGTGGACGATGGTGATCAGCTTTGCCGTGCTGTCGCTGCTGGCGGTGCTGTTCGGCTCCCGCCGCGAACCGGTATGCTGGTACGATCCGCCCAGGGAGCTGGAAGTGCCCATCGTGGGGCAGGTGGCAGAGTGCGGCAGGGAATGTGCTGCCTGTGTGAAGGAGATCAGGAAGGCAAACCGCAGGCAGAAGAAGACCAAGGATGGCGAAAAGGTCGAAACCGGGAGCGCATGCAGGCTTTCTGCCCATGTGGATCGTCTGGTGCGTGAGGGGATCGACGAAAACGCGCTCCTGCTTCGCGCCAATGCGGGAATGAAGAGCTGCTCCATTGCCGTTACCGGTGTGCGCGCCGAGGACGAAGCGCCCGCAGTGGCGGTTCTGCTGGCAGAAACACTGGCGGGAGAAGGCTATTCTGTTCTGATGATGGAAATGGACGGCGATCAGCCCGACCTGCGGCATTATCTGGGCGTGAACGGTCAGACAGACGTACTGGATTGCCTCAGCGACGGCAGCCGTCTGCCTTATGCGATCCTTGCCACCAATACCCCCAATCTTCATGTGATCGATTGCTGCCACGACGGAGAGGCTGTACGCAGGGCTGCTGCTTCCGCCCGCTGCCGTCTTTTTGTCCGCGACGCGCTGGCGATCTACGATTATGTGATCCTTAACGCACCCCCTGCCAGCTTTGGCAATTGTGCCGCAGCAGTGGGCGGTGCGGCCGACCAGATGCTGCTGGTGGCGCAGGATCGCCGCTACACCGCGAAGGAACTCAACAGCGTTGCTGCCGGTCTGCGCCAGCGTTCGGTCAATCTGATCGGCATCATGTTTGCAGGCGCGAAGAAGCGCCAGCTGCGCACTGTATATCAGGAAGACGGCAGAGTATACCGCCGCGAAGGCAAAGACGCTGCATCGATGTGATCAACGGAAGAAGATCAGACAGGAGGAGCAAAGATGGATCTGCTCAAAACGCTTGCGCTGTACATGACGATGATTTTTGCTTCGTCTGTACAGGCGATGCCCGACCCCGAGGCTTATATGGTTCAGTATGCCACCCCTGCCCCTGTGGTGGCAGAGGCAACGGCAGAACCGGAAGCCACGCCTGTTCCCACGCCCGTGCCTACGGTACAGGTATCGCCCAATCCGGCATACGGTGTGCTGCAGATCGGCGACAAGGGCGATGAAGTGCTTCGGTTGCAGCAAACGCTGGCGGAGTACGGCTATTATGACGGCGATCTGGACAGCCGCTACGGCAACCAGACCCGCATGGCAGTTGAAAAATTCCAGTATAATCATGGACTCTATGCCGACGGCATCGCAGGGAAATATACCCTTTCGGTGCTGTACGACAGCAATCAGGTGCGCTATGCGACGGCTACCCCCACCCCGCCGCCTCCCGCCGATACGCTGACCGTTGCCCTGCCCACCGGAGCTGTCCCCACCGAAGCCGCCCCCACCGAGGCGCCCGCAACAGCCACCCCCGTCCCGGAAACACCGGTTCCCGAGACTCCCGTTCCCGAGACTCCCGTTCCCGAGACGCCTGTACCCCAGGCAACGGAAACGCCTGTCCCGCCGGTTGAAAAAGCGCCCTTTGAAGCGATGCAGGGCTGGACAATCCTGCTGGAAGAGACCGGCAAGCAACTGACCGCAGAAAGCGAAAAAGATGGCGAAACGGTCGCCGAGCCCATACTGCCGTATCTGTCGGGCGATACGGTATATCTGCCGCTCCTGCCCGTGCTGGAAGCCGGGGAGGTTCTGGTGATTACTTCGCTGGATCGCCTTGACAAGCTGGAGATCGGCTTTGCGATGAACGATCATCTTTATCGTCTCTCCTTTGTGGAGGACAGGGAAGGGAATCCCTACGGGCTGGAGATCTACTGCGATGAGACCCCCATGCAGCTGCCCGGTGCGGATATCCGCGAAGTAAACGGCATGTATTATCTGCCCACCGGCTGCATGACCGCACTGACGGGGCTTGCGGCAAACGTGGATGGGGAGGCACACACCATTATGCTTTGCGGGCAGTCTGCGGAATAAGCGGACAGCCCGTTTACCACTCAACAGGAAAGGAAGTACTCGCTTGCTCAGAGAAAAATTCCAGTATGGAGAGGCTTTTGATATGACCATGTCCATGCTGCGTATGAAGCAGGTGGAGGCCTGCGAGAGACGGCTGCACTGCTGCCCCAAGGTCGCGCTTTTTGCCTCCGATGCCACCGACAAGCATGCACAGGAATTATTGATTTCTTCCTTCGACAACGACGGCGGTCTCGGCAAGCGCCATCTTGTAACCATTGGTGAGCTCCGCGCCGCCGTTATGAGCCGACTGCCTCTGGAAGCGCAGTTTCTGGATGTGGACGAACGCTATCTGCTGGGCTTGCTGGTGGTTCATAACGGAGAACTGCTGCTGGATGATCCCGACCGGGTAGGCGCGGCAGAATCGTTGGTGCGCCGCCTGTGGTGCAGCGTGCGTCCCGAGGGCGGCAGATGGCATCTGTACCTTCCCCAGCCGCTGCACGAGCCGCTGGCATTTGCCTTGTCCACCTTCGAGAAAAGTCCGCTGTGGATGATGCTGCGTCAGTTCGACGGCATGGTGGAAAGCCAGCTGTATGCAGCCGGTATGCTGTTTGAGCAGCAGCCGGTGGAGATGTTTCTTTCGCAGGTCGTGCACCGGGATGACTGGATGGCACGGGACATCGCCCGCCGCTATCTGAAGGCCTGCTTCGATTACGTGGTGGATTACCGCGGAAATCTGATTCTGCTGCATCCGGGTTTTGTGGATCCGGACGCTGCGCTTTGCACCCGGTTTGCCACCGATGCGGCTGCTGCGGAGGCAGAGTTGGTACGGGAGAATGTGGCGAACGGACTGTACAGCATCTCTGCGGAGGAACGCCTGCTGCAGGCGTTGCTGCAGGGCTCTGTGGATATGCTTTCCGAGGAACGGATCCCCCACGAGCATATGTGTGCCGCCCTGCAGGGCTCGGTACGCCCCGACTACAACGCCGAGGAATGCGCAGAAGATCTGCGCCTGCTGGTCAAACAGGGGTATACGCTGGAAGAGATCCGCGATGCAATGAAGACGATGCTGACGGTGCTGCCCACCAAGGCCATGAATGACGCACTGGAGGAGCTGTATCTCTGCGTGCCGCGCTGGCAGGGTTTGTCCGCAGCAAGGGTGCAATAGCCTATGAAGCTGTATACTGTAACCATTCCGGAGGGGCATCAGGGGGGTAAACTGTACCCGCTTCTGTGCAGACTGTTGCCCCAGTTGCCCGCCCATGTGATCCGCGATGCCTTTGACAAGCGGGATGTAAAGCAAGCCGGACAGCGTGTGGGTCGGGATGCACCGGCAGAACCCGGGGCAGAGATCCGTTTGTACACGCCCTACGAGGGCGAAGAGGCGACCGTACCCATTGTTTATCTGGACGAACACATTGTCGTAGTCCGCAAACCCGCAGGGATCAGCTGCCAGAGCGATGCCAAGGGCGGGCTTACCATCGAAGACCTGGCCCACAAGGCGTTGCAGCAGCGTCTGCCCGACGCCGGGCGGCCGATGGTCTGCCACCGGCTGGATAACCGTACCGAAGGGCTGCTGCTGCTTGCCCGTACCGCAGAAGCCAAAGCGGCGATGGAGGAAGGATTCTATCACCACCGTATCCGTAAACGCTATGTCTGTGTGGTCAAAGGTACGCCCGATGCAAGGGAAAAAACACTTCGGGCATGGCTGCGCAAGGATGCCGCCAAAGCCCGGGTACAGATCCTCCGGCAGGAGGCGCCGGATGCTCTTCCCATCATTACCGAATACAAGGTGCTGGAGGCGGGGGAACGGGCGCGGTTGCTGGTAACGCTGCATACCGGGCGCACCCACCAGATCCGGGCGCAGATGGCTGCGATCGGACACCCTCTGCTGGGAGACGATCTCTACGGCGACCGCGCCTTCAACAAGCAGCACAAATGCCGCAGGCTGATGCTCTGCGCCGTGGAGCTGCGCTTTTCGCTGGAAGGTCGCTGGGCATACCTGAACGATCTGGTACTGAAAACGGAGCCGGGGTTCTGATCCCGGGGAAAGAAGGAACCGCATGCCCGACTGGAAACTGGATGCGCCCGTTCTGCCGGAGCAGCTGCGGGAGGATTATCCCCTGCAGTCTGCCGCTCTGCAGGCTATGGATGATGACGAGGATGTGGCGCGCCGTGCGTTTGTGCAGCAGCGCCTTTCCCGGATCCACGGCGGTGTGCTGGAATTCAAGCAATGCCGCTTTGACCGTTGCAGCTTTGCAGAGATGGAGCCTTCGCGAATCAGTTTTGTGGATTGTGAATTCCTCAAATGCGAAATGAGCAATCTGCCCCTGCGGGGCGCAGCACTGAAGCGGGTACGCTTCAGCGATTGCCACCTGACCGGGCTTGCACTGGAGAAGGCAGCGCTCAGCGATGTGCTTTTTCAGAACTGTATGATGGATTATCTGTCCCTGAGCGAAACCAAGCTGGATCGGGTATGCTTCGATCACTGCCGCCTGCGGGAAAGTCTGTGGGTAAATGGGAAACTGGGGCGGGTAGCTTTTGATGAGGCCGATCTCGTCCAGTCCGAATGGAGCTACACCCCGCTCAAGGGGCAGGATCTGAGTACCTCTCGTATAGACGAGATCCGTATCGCCCTGCCTGATCTGTACGGTCTGCGCATCACATCTGCCCAACTGGCAGCCCTCAGCGGGCTGTTGGGTGTTGTGCTTACCGATCTTTGATCATTTTGTGCAGAAATGCAGCAAAAATTGCTTGACATCCTTCCGGGTGCATGTTATACTCGCTTCTGTAAGTAGAGGCTGCCCGCTTCTCACCACGCGAACATCTTGCGTTGGTCATGGCACATAAGTCCATGGGGTGTATTGCGGCGGGTAGCGTGTGCCCGGCGTTTTTTTGTGCGTTAAGCCGAAAACGCCAAAGAGTTTTGGAGGTGTATGGATATCAACGAGCCGATGATCAACGAAGAAATCCGCGATAAAGAAGTGCTTCTGATCGCAGAGGACGGTACCAAGCTGGGTGTTATGCCCACCAAGGCTGCACTGGAAAAGGCCGAGCAGGCCGGGCTGGATCTGGTAAAGATCGCTGCCAATGCAACGCCCCCCGTCTGCAAGCTGATGGACTACGACAAGCATCGCTACGAACAGTCCAAGCGCGAGCGCGATATGCGCAAGAATCAGCGTATTGTTACGCTCAAGGAAGTGCAGCTTTCCGCCACCATCGAGGAAAACGACATTCAGACCAAGTTCAAGAATGCCGTCAAGTTCCTGCAGGATGGCGACAAGGTAAAAGTAAGCATCCGCTTCCGCGGCCGTCAGATCGCGCACGCTGATATCGGTATGAAGATCATGCAGGACTTTGCAGAGCGTATCGAAGAATACGGCTCCGTAGAGCGCCGCCCCCTGCTGGAAGGCCGCAACATGATCATGATCCTTGCTCCCAAGGCTGAGAAGAAGAGCTTTGCCGAAAAGAGCCAGGAACGCAAGGAAAAGAAGGCTGCCAAGGAAGCCGCTCAGCAGAACGCTCCCAAGGAAGCCAAGCCCCAGCCCAAGAAGAAGGTCAAGCGCGAAAGCGAAAACATGATTTGACCCTGTAACCCCGCCATCCCCGGTTCAGGCAATGCCTGACAGGTTATGGATAGCATACGGAAGGAGGACAACCCCTATGCCTAAGCAGAAATCCCACCGCGGCGCAGCCAAACGCTTTTCTTTCACCAAGAATGGCAAAGTCACCCACAAGCAGATGAACGCCAACCACCAGGTGCATTTGAAGACCACCAAGCGCACCCGTCACCTGCGTGCGGACGGCATCGTGGATAACGCGGCCGAAGCCCGTACCATCCGCAAGTTGCTGCCCTACAAATAAGCTTTGCTAACATTCAAGGAGGATAAAGAATATGGCACGTATTAAAGCAGCTGTTAATGCCCATAAGAAGCGCCGCAAGGTGTTTAAGCTTGCCAAGGGCTATTTCGGCGCCAAGTCCAAGCAGTACCGCGCTGCCAGCGAGCAGGTCGCCCGCAGCCTTCGTTACGCCTATGTGGGCCGCCGCCTGCGTAAGCGCGATTTCCGTCGTCTGTGGATCACCCGCATCAATGCGGCTGCCCGCATGAACAACATGAGCTACTCTGTGTTGATGAATGGTCTCAAGCAGAAGAACATCTCCATCAACCGCAAGATGCTCGCCGACATCGCTGTTAACGATCCCGCTGCTTTCACCAAGCTGGTGGAGACCGTTCGCGGCTAAGATCCGCAACCAAAGGGGCTGCCTCTTTCGCAGGGCAGCTCCTTTTGCTGTTTCTTTCATTATTGCAGGGAAGGAGAGGACAGGCATATGGCTACGCTTACCACACGCGGTATTGTGCTGCGTTTTGCCAATTACCGGGATCATGACCGCATGCTCAGCATTCTGAGCCCGGAATACGGGCTGATCGATGCTCAATCCCGGGGATGCCGCAGACCCAAAAGCCCGCTGATGCCCGCCAGCGAGCTGTTTGTTTACGGCGAGTTTGTTCTTTTCCGTTCCAACGACCGCTTTACCCTTACCTCCTGCCAGATCGATGATACCTTCTATCCTCTTCGGCTGGAGCCTTATAAGCTGACCTGCGCCAGTTATATGGCGGCCCTGTGCCACGCCGGCGCACAGCCCGGGCAGGAAGCAAAGCAGATGTTTGAATTGCTGCTTCGAGGGCTTTATCTGCTTGCCTACAGCCGCCATTCGGATCCACTTACCCTGACGACGGCATTCCTCTTGCAGTTTGCCGACAGAACAGGCTATCGCCCCCGCATGCGCCGCTGTGCCCATTGCCGCACCCCCCTGCCGGAAGACGGTCCCTGGCGGTTCGATATCGCCGCAGGCGGTTTTTGCTGTACCAACTGCGCATCGCGCGCCACTTGGCCCGTGAGCATGGAAGAATATATCTGGATGTGCCGGGTCATCAAGAATCCACTTGCCGAAATGGAGGATACGGGCGAAAAACGCCTGTTCGATATGCTTCGCCGCTATGTGGAAAGCCGTTTGGAAACGCCCATCAAGGTAAGCCGTCTGTTGCCCTGATCTGGTTTTGATCAATGAGTAAAGCAAAGCGAGGTGCAAGACCATGGAATTCCGCCTGATTTTTGATACCATCCCGGAGCAGTTCGATCAGCATCGTCCCCGCTACACGCCGGGGTTGTTTGCCAAACTGATCGATGCGGCCAAGATCGCCCCCGGCTCCCGCGTGCTGGAGCTTGGCCCAGGCACAGGGCAGGCGACCGAGCCTGTTCTGCGCACCGGTTGTGAGTATTGCGCCATCGAGCTGGGGGAGCAGCTGTGCCGAAAGATGCGGCAGAAGTTCGGTGATCTGCCGAATTTCAGCATTGTTCATGACGACTTTATCACCCACGATTTTGGAACGCAGCAGTTTGATCTTGTCTATTCAGCCGCCACCATTCAGTGGATCCCGGAGGAGATCGCTTATCCCAAATGCTTTTCGCTGCTGCGTCCGGGCGGTATGCTGGCCATGATGTATATGCGCAGCGATTACCAAACCCCGAATCCTGCCCTGTACGATAAAATACAGCAGGTATACGCAGCCCACTACAAGCCGGACACTCCCTATCGGAACGGAAACTTCCGCTACGATCATGCAGATGATTACGGATTTGAGAAGGTTGAAAGGTATGAATTCCGGGCGCAACGTGTTCTGACCGCTGACGAATATGTGGGTTACTGCGGTACCCATTGCGATCACATGACCATTCCGGAGCCTGACAGAAGCCTTTTCTTCGATGGGCTGCACAAAGCGGTTCTGGAAGCGGGGGACAGGATCGTTTTTCAGGATACCTTTATTCTGCATCTGGCAAAAAAGCCCGAATAAGCGAAAAACGGCAGAGCACGGTTCCGATACCGTACTCTGCCGTTTTTTTGCCGGTGATTATTTCCTGCACACAACGCACATCCACTGGGGCAATGCCATCTCGGGGTTCTGCTGCCAGTCGTACATGCGGTCCACTTCCTCCGGGGGAACGACAACGCCGTTGACCGCATCCTCCAGAGAGAGCCAGAAGGGGTAATCGTAATCTTTTTGGTCGTGCATCTCTTCCATGTGTTCAAAACGCAGCCCGGCATCGGCCATGGCATTGAGGATATCCTGTACCCGCCATGCAAAATTGATGCAATATTCATCCTCGAAGGGACCTACATTATCGTAGTCTTTGACCACTGTCAGCTTTTCGCCGAAAGGTCGCTGGAAGGGATGGATATCGCACATGATATACACGCCGCCGGGCTTCAGAATGCGCTGCACATTGCGGTACATGGCGGGAAGATCGTTCAGCCATACATGCACGCCGTTGGAGGTATACACCAGGTCGAAGACTGCGTTGGGCAGGGGCGACAGCTCCATGGTATCGGCCTGTACGAAGGAGATCTCCAGTCCCAGTTCCCGGGCAAGCCGCTGTCCGGCATCCAGCTGGTTTTGGGAAATATCGCATGAGGTGACTTCTGCCCCCAACAGGGCAAAGGCGATTACCGCGTACTGGTCGCCGCTGGAGGGTACGCATACTCGTTTGCCGCGGAGATCGGGAAAACGGCTGCGCAGCTGCTGCCATGTTCCTTTCTCAAATGCCCGGGAAGGGTCTTGCGTGATCTCATGAATGATCTTTTCGCTGTGTTTGAAGCGCAGATAGGCGGCAGAATAGCTGTCCCAGTTGGCTTGGTTCTTTTCGGTAATGCGGTTGTCGGGCATCAGGGGTATCTCCTTTCGTCCTTGGCACATATGCAGAAAGGTTGATCGAAAATAACAACGGGTATGCAGGCGGTATTCTTTCGGCTGCATACCCGTTGCACAGGGTGATCACGGAGTATAAGGCTGCATCTGCGGCGCATAATGCGGCGCGCGGGTCAGCTTTTCTTTGTAAGGGTTAGTCATGGTGTAGGAGTAGACGTATTCTGTTTTACCGTTGAGCAAAACAACGGTTTTGCGGCTCAGGCGATAGTACGCTTTCTCGGTAAAATGGGGCAGTTGCTCTTCCAGTACGGTGCGCATGGCGCTTTGCTGGGCGGGAGTAAGATTTGCGTAACCGTGATCGTTCATACGATAGCGATATTCACCGTAGCCGGGGCTGAGGAAGCGCAGATACACGCCGGTTTTGTCCACCTGCGCCAACTCTACCGCGTGCTTCTTGGCAAAACGGAGTGCGTACTGCAGATCGTCCATGATGGGGGAGGCGTACAGCTTGCGTACGCGAAGCATGTGTTTACGGTTCTGTCTGGTTTCATAGACCAGAAATGCAATCAGGAGAAGAACCAAAAAAGCGGTAAACGCAGCCCAATACGCGTTCATCGGCAGACACCGTCTTTCGTTGTTTTTATGTATGACACTATACCATATATTGTATGTTTGTGCAAACAGTTTCGCAAAGAAAATTCAGTAAATGATAGCTTTTTCGGAATTTGAACGGAATGGGTGTCCACAATTTGTGCTATATGCACAGAAAAAGACGTGCGTTTCGGTAATCTGTATAGACCGGACGGTTACAGCCGGTGCTGCAACGCTTCTCGTAGCAGTTCGATCCCGTGCTTTTCCACACGGGATACATAGCGGGGCGGTTATTGTAAACGATGCCCGAAAGCAGGTAAAAAGCTTTCGGGCATTGGTTTTTTCAACGAAAAATCGCGGCCATTCATCAGCCATTTACCCCCTGAACACCCTCTGTGTAAAACGCACAAAATAGCGCTCATCTGAGCCGGAAGTAGCAGGTATTCTTACCGCTTCCTTCACGTTTGATTTCTTCATCGGCAACCATCTTCCGCAGTGCGCCTTCAATGGCACTGACACTTAAGGATGGGCAAAGCTCCCGAATATCCTGCTTGGTGAATCGTCCCAGCTTGTTCATGGATGCTTGTCGGACCATTTCAATCGCTGGCAGTTTCCTTTCTACCAGTGCGAAGCGATCCGTAAAGTCCTTGTAGGCGGCAAGGATGGTACCCAGCAGATACTTGATGAAAGGAACTGCATCTTCTGCCTCCTCATGCCAGCCGGTCTGCGCCTGACGGAGAGCGTCGTAGTACAGATCCTTGTTCTTGGCGATCTTCGCTTCAAGGGAGATGTACTTGCCCACCAGGAAGCCGCTGCGGTACAGCAGCAGCGTCGTCAGCAAACGGCTCATTCTGCCGTTGCCATCGTTGAATGGATGGATGCACAGGAAGTCGTGGATGAAAACCGGAATGGCAATCAGCGGTTCTACCTCCATGTTGCCAATGATGCGGTTGTATTCCTCGCAGATCCTGCCGAGGGCATCCGGCGTCTCAAAAGGCGAAAGAGGCGTGAACAGCGTTTCCACATGACCGTCGGGATAAGTGGCGCTGATGTAGTTCTGGACACTCTTCGTGCGGCCAGCCATGGGATTGTTCATGTGGCTGTACATCACCTTGTGCAGCTGCAGGATGTAATTCGGCGTGATGGGAATGGCATCGAAGTTCTCATGAATGATGTTCAGGGCATCACGATACCCGGCGATCTCCTGTTCATCACTATTCTTCGGAGCCGTCTGTTCTGAAACCAGCTGCCGGATTCTGGTGCTGGTGGTGACGATGCCTTCGATGGCGTTGGATGCCTCGGTACTTTGCACCTTGGCGATTTCTACCAGTTTTTCTAGTTCTTCCGGACGCTGCTTCAAGTACAGTTCCTGCTTGCCGACTTCTCTGTATATGGCAGCAATTAGGCCAAGGATATCGGAATCCCACTTCTGATCCCTGATTGCGGAATAGTTGAACAATCTCACATCCTTACCCTCCTTTCACTTTCCCTTAAATCATACACTGAAATAAGGGAAAAGTCTATGGGGTGGTAAATGACTCCCTTCTAACTATGCCTGTAAGCGAAAAGAGAACATTATCCCCGAACGCTCAGTAGATATACTGAGCGTTTCCCTTTGGACAAATTCAAACATGGAGGAAAAGTATGAACGCAAATACGAACATTACTGGTAACATGCGCTTTATTAATATGGTCACCGAGCTGATCAGTCTTATCCGTGAAGAAGACACTCTTCGTCGGCACCATCGAGCTTATTTGCATGTGAGAGAGGATATTCAAGAATACTGCACAATGATCGAGGCATACATCAATGCAGCTATGGAGGGTAGGTGTGATAGGCCTTATCCTGCCTATCGAACAATCCGTGTAAGTAATGAAGAAGAAACTCCGATTCTTCATGATTGCCGGAACAATGATGCAACTGCTACTATTTATATTGAACAGGATAATCGGTTTTCAAAAAACCTGATGCCTTTGGTTCAAATATACAGACTTGCAGGAATTATCGAAGCATTACAGGAGTATCCGGATCTGATGGATATCATTCTTGAAGATTGTGAACGTGAGATGGATGATGATTGTGAGTCTGATGAGTATTTCTCCGACTGATAATCTCTTTTATTTTCCCATGGAGGTAGGCAACATGAATGCAAGTATTATCGCCATCGCTAATCAGAAGGGTGGCGTTGGAAAAACAACAACTACTGCCAATTTGGGTGTTGGACTTGCACAGGCTGGCAAGAAGGTTCTCTTGGTTGATTGCGATCCTCAAGCCAGTTTGACGATAAGTCTTGGCTATTCTCAACCGGATACTCTGCCATCAACTCTTTCAGATCTAATGGAGAAGATATTGACAGATGAAGCAATCATGCAAGGCGAAGGTATCCTTCATCACGACGAAGGAGTTGATTTGATTCCTGCGAGCCTTGAACTGTCAGGCATGGAAGTATCTCTTGTCAATACTATGTGCAGAGAAACCGTTCTGAGACAGGTTCTGGATACAGTAAGGAAGGACTACGATTACATATTGATCGATTGTATGCCTTCTCTTGGAATGCTTACCGTCAATTCTCTTGCTGCGGCAAACAGTGTTATTGTCCCTGTACAGGCTCAGTATTTACCCGTTAAGGGCTTGGAACAACTACTAAGAACCCTTAATCGAGTCAAGCAACAGCTGAACCCTAAGCTTAGAATAAACGGTATTCTGATGACCATGGTCGATACAAGAACAAACTATGCAAAAGAGACAAGCGCTTTGCTGCGAGATACGTATGGTAGCAGAATAAAGGTTTTTTCTGTTGATATACCACATTCTGTCCGTGCTGCAGAAATCAGCGCAGAGGGTAAGAGCATTTTTTCCCATGATCCCAAAGGCAAAGTTGCGACAGCATATCGGGCACTTACGCAGGAGGTGATTAAAGTTGAAAAGCAGCGCAAAGCATATCAAGCTAACATCGATCGATGACTTGTTCTCGACTGAAGAAAGCCGTATTGATGAACAGCGAGAGAAAGTACAGGATGTTCCATTGACGGAGCTCTATCCTTTCAAAAACCATCCATTCAAAGTTCAGAACGATGAACGCATGCAGGAAACAGTTGAGAGTATTAAAGAGTATGGGGTTCTTGTTCCTGCAATCGCACGTCCCCGTGAAGAAGGTGGATACGAATTGGTTGCCGGTCACAGGCGACATTTCGCTAGTCAATTAGCAGGAATGGACACAATGCCTGTTATCATTCGTGATCTGGACGATGATGCCGCCACGATTATCATGGTCGATTCGAATCTTCAGCGCGAATCTCTCTTACCCAGCGAACGAGCATGGGCATACAAAATGAAGCTGGAAGCAATTCGTAGGCGAGCTGGTCGCCCTTCAAATAATTCCCGACAAGTTGTCGGGAATTTGGAAAGTGCAGATATTGTTGGACAAGCTACCGGAGAAAGCGGACGACAGGTTCAACGTTTCATTCGTCTCACTCAGCTAATTCCACAAATCATGGATATGGTCGATGACCGAAAAATAGCTTTCAATCCAGCAGTTGAACTCTCCTATTTGAGTCCTGATGAACAGACAAATCTGTTGGACGCTATGGAGAGTGAGCAAGCTACTCCGTCTCTTTCTCAGGCCCAACGTCTGAAGAGATTCAGTCAGGAAGGAAATCTTACTTTGGATATGATGCGTGTCATCATGTCTGAAGAAAAAAAGCCTGTAGAAGATAAAAAACTCACTTTTGAAGAATCAGAACTGAATGATATGTTTCCGAAGTCATTCCCTCGCGATAAACGGAAAACACTTATTAAGAAGTTGGTAGCAAAGTGGGTTCGAAGCTACATGCAAGAACAAAGTCGATGAGTACCAGTTACCTAGCATTCGTATGGAATGCTTTATTTTTTTGCAATGAAAGGGGTGAAAACTATTGGCAACCGTATTCCGATTCGAAAAGACCGGCGACTATACTGTGATGTGCAATCATCACTTGAAAAGCAAAGAGATTTCTATGAAAGCCAAAGGTCTTTTATCTCAGATGTTGTCGCTGCCAGATGAATGGGATTACACACTCAAAGGGCTGGCGCGAATCAACAAGGACGGCGTAGACTCAATTCGCTCTGCTCTGAATGAGTTGGAGAAGGCTGGATATGTTGTTCGACTTCCTCGCAAACGCAACGATAAAGGCCACCTGACTGTGTCTGAATATGTCATCTATGAAAAGCCCAAGGAGCCGCACAAGAATGTAACACATTCGAGAGACTCTCCTGAAGAGGGTGCTCCTATGTTGGAAACCCCAATATTGGAGGAGTCTGTATTGGAGAGCGCTCCGCAGGAAAGTTCTACATTGGATTCGTCTGTGTTGGAAATACCCACACAATCAAATACTCATAGATCAAACATGAATCCAAAAAAGAAAAAAGAAATAAATAATAACTCATCAAGGACGTATCCATCAAATCCATATCAATCAATACCTGAAGGGGCTGCTGACTCGTATACAAGCATGGTCCAGCAGGTGAAGCAGCTTGTTAAGCGCAACATCAGCTACGATGCAATGTGCGCGGAATTTGATTCTAATCGGGTTAATGAGATTGTCTCCTTGATGGTTGAGACCATATGTGCCAGAACGCCGTTTGTCACTATTTCTGGGGTAGATCACCCACATGATTTGGTGTGCGAACGGCTGCTGTCATTGAACAGCCTGCATATCCAGTATGTCTTTGAGTGCCTTAACCGGAATGTTCATCGTATTGCCAACATCAAGGCATATTTGCTTACTACTCTGTTTAATGCACCCGCAACCATAAGCAATTATTATGACGCTTGTGTGCGTCACGATCATCCATACCTTACCTATTCACGAAAGGCAGATGAAGATGCTAATGAATCAGAATGATGACACTTTGCACGTTCTTGTTGTTGAACCCGGTATGAAACCATATTCCAAAGAAATCGCATCGGGTCTTGAAGCGCTTCAGAAGGAAGTTGGCGGATACATCGAGGCCGTATATCCCTTTGATGAACCGGTTGCCATCGTTTGCAATGAAGAAGGCAAGCTGAATGGTGCCCCGTTCAATCGAGCTTTGCGAGACGAAACAGGATCTGTTTACGATGTTATCGCCGGTACCTTTCTGGTGGTCGGTCTCGGTGATGAAGATTTCTGCTCTTTGACTCCCGATCAGGTAGATGCATTTGGAAGGAAGTTTGATACTCCGGAGCTATTCATGCGTATGAACGGGAAGCTTGTTGTGCTGCCGCTTGATGAAGAACGTGCATCTGTTAAAGACGAACTCAGGAAACATGTAAAGCCCGCTTCTCGACCTTCCACGAATAAAGTGAAGCAGGAAGAACGCTGATTTCTCATCAACAATGCAAATCAAATAAACGACAGTGAATGATGACAGGAGGAATAACATGACCAACAATACTCAAAAGAATAAAAAGACAATGACAGCACTTCTGGCGGTCCTATTTCTTATCATCGGCCTTGCAGCCATTGGTGGTTCCCTGTGGATGCAGGAACATGAAATCAACAAGGGCGCTCAGGAGTACGAAAACATGACCCTGGAACTCAAGCAGCCCTCTGAGGATTCCAAGGCAGAAACCGGCGTGATGGATGTCCCTGTTGAGGACGACCAGACCGTGACCGACGCCTCTGCCGAGGATGCCGAGATCATCGAGGACACCACCGAACAGACCGTAGCTGGCGAGGAGCCTGCTGCTGACACCGAAAACGAGGCTGACAGCGACGCCCAGCAGGACGATCAGGAGCTGTCCGAGCGTGACAACACCGATCTGAAGGAGCCTGTCACCATCCCTGCGGAGTCCGACCAGTCTTCCGGCAAGGCTCCTGTGGTTGACAAGCCCGTTGTGCAGCCCGGTCAGAGTGCTTCCAGCGGCAATACCGGTGCCGATCTGAATGCCTGCAAGGCGATCAATAAGGACTTTATCGGCTGGCTACAGATTCCCGGCACCGATGTGGATTATCCTGTGGTGCTGACCAACGATGTGGACTACTATCTGGATCACACCTTCAACGGCAAGGAGAGCATTATCGGCTGCCTGTTCTCTCTGGGCAAGTCCGATTACCAAACCCCCAGCCAGAACATTGCCGTGTACGGTCATCACATGCGCCGCAGCCGTGCCACCACTATGTTCCAGCCCCTGCACAACTACAAGGATTCCGGTTTCTATGCTTCCCACAAGACCATCAACTACGACACCCTGTATGGTTCTGACACCTACACTGTCTTTGCCGTCATCAACAAGCGTGAGTGCGACTGGGATGTGTCCACCGCCGATTTCGCTTCTGCTGCTGACTTCCAGGCATTCATTGACCGCGCCGTTGAGTGGTCCATCTATGATACCGGCGTCACTGTGACTGCGGATGATCACATCCTGACCCTTGTCACCTGTGATCGTGACTACAACTCCGAAGACGGGCAGCTGGTGATTATGGCCGTGAAGGACTAACCGAACGTGCCATTCACAAATAAAAAACAAGGAGGTTCTTATGAGAAACACGTCGATCCTGACCAGGGTGCTTGCTCTTGTCCTTTCGGTGGTTCTTGTTCTGACGGGGATGCCCATGGCAGTCTTCGCAGAAGAGATCGCCACGCCCACGGAACTGGAGCAGCCGGAGGAAACCGCCACCGCCACGGAAGAGGTGGTGGAAGAAGTGCCGGTTACGGATGAAGAGCAGCCCCCGGAAGAGGAAGCACCCGCAGAGGGTGAAGCCCCTGTGCTTGATGATTCCCAGCTTCCTGCGGATGTAGTGGACGAGCTTGTGCCGTCCGATGATCCGGTAGAGGAAGCCCCCGAAGATCAGCCTGCCGACGATGGCGAGCAGGTAGAACTGCCCGATCAGGAGGAGATCCCGGAGGAAAACACCGACGAGATTCCCCCTGTCGAGGATGAAATCATCGTAGAAGACGAGCCTGCCGACGATATGCCGCAGGAAGAAGAACTCTACTTCGAGGATGAAATCGCCACCGAACCGGAAGAAATCACCGAGGATGAGCATCCTGTCAAGGTGATGCTTGAGGCTTCCGGTTATGCCTATGTGATGACCGATGATGCGGTGAGTGCATATGCCAACGCTGACCTTCAGGAGTATATGTGCAGCATCGCTCCCGGCAGCGCACTCCTGGTGACTGCTTTCATCGAGCTGGATGCCATGGACGTGCTGGAAGTGCAGTTCATGGCTGATGCCTGTGAGCTGGCCTATGTGGATGCTGCCGATCTGCCCGAAGCCGTTCTGACGGATGATGATCTGGCAATCCTGTACCAGACCGCCCCCTTCGCTCTGATCCTGCTGGATGGCATGGAAGCGGCTGTCTTCGCGGCAACTGTGGAATATCCCATCGAGGATGAACAGCCTGTTGAGGTTGTGCCGCCCGTTGAGGATATTCCTGTGGAACAGCCCGCAGAGGAAGATGCTGTGGTCGAAGCACCTGCTGAAGACTACGTTGAGCAGCTGCCGGAGGAATCCGGTGATGAACTCCCGGAGGAAGATCCCCTTCCTGTGGAGGATGAGGAACTTCCCGGTGAGGTTGTCGTAGATCCCGAAGGTGAAATTCTGCTCCCCGAAGATGGCGAACTGCTTCCTGATGCGTCCGAAGAAATGACTGAGGACGAACAGGAGCCTGCTGATGAAGTCTGGGTTGCCCAGGAAGGCGACTTCGTACTGGTCAGTCCTGATACACGGGCCTTCCTGTCCGTGGATCATACCGCAGCCGAGGATTACGAGGGCGATCTGGCGATTGGCTTCTTCGTGAACGACGCTGCTGTTCAGGTGGAAACCGTGGAACAGGATTCCCTTGACCGCTGGTGGTATCGCATCACGTTCATGTACGGCGATGACCATGCGGACGGCACCCTGAAGTGGACGGACTTCGACACCCTGTATGTGCTGGCAGAAGAAACTGAATACACCGATGCCCAGGAATTTGACGTCACCGACTATGCTTTTCCCTTCGCTCCCCGCGCGATGACCTTCAGTCTTCGCTCCACCACGGCGATGAATGGCTTCAGCCTTCGTGACATCAGTGCAAGCCTGGGCTATTTTTATGCCGGTCAGACCGGTCTGCATGGCAATTCCGGCAAAGACAGCGAGTATTTGCAGCTTGCAACTCTGGCTGGACACGGCAAAATCTATGCCACCCCTCATTTTCTGGAGGGATACGTGGTTTACTGCCTTGAACACCTGCTCCCCGGTCCTGGGGAGCGGGTATCCGGTGGTAGTGATCAACCCACTGGTCCCTATGCGGTGGTCGATTTGGCGTCCTACATGAACACCCCAGGATATTCCGGCGTCATGTACAAGGAATCCACTATGCACGCTATCGGCTGGGTTCTTCGCCATACTGTTCCCTTCATGGAACTGGATCGTTCCGACTCTGATAACCGTACCTGGAGCCGTGTAGCTGGTCAGTTCGCCATCCGTGAGGTGATCAAGCAGCTGGAAGGCTCGCAGTATGTCCGTGATTACTGGCAGATGGAGGACTTCTACGCTGCCAGCGGTAATGCGCCTGCGGTGTATCTGGAGTATGCCCGCTGGCTGGCAACCAATGGTATTGCCCGTGGTTCCATGACCGGAAAGATCACGGTTTCCAACAAGAGCGTGTCTTCCGTCAATGGCAGGACTGTCGGTACTGTCAAGCTGACGACTGATGCCGATCTGATCCGCATCAGCAAGAGCTACGGATCTGTCACCGGTCATACCTACGGCGAGGATGGTTCTTATTACTATCTAAACAGCGGTGATACGATCACCATTACTTCCACGGCCTCTGCGTTCAGCTTCAAGGCGGAATCCATGTCTTCTCCGGAAGAAGAAGCTGGTTTCTTCGTCGGAGTCCCCCAGGAAGCCATTCAGAAGCTGCTGATCCCCATCGAAGGTCTGCCGTACCCGCTGAAGTCCGTATCGGTGTCCTTTGAGATTCCTTACGGTTCCATCAGCGTGACCAAGAAGGACGC
>JAFXBE010000020.1 GCA_017516765.1 Clostridia bacterium
ACGGCTCCCCGGGCGGCAAACGGCGATAGGAACCCCTTGCTACGCAAGGGTTCCGAAACCACCGTACACGCCGCTGGTTTCGGATTGACAATCGGAGGGCTGCGGCCCTCCGATACCTCTGGGACTTCTTTGACAGTCTGAGGCATCCGGCGAACGTGCCGGGTGCCTGTTTTGATTGGTCAGTATGGAGGGGCAGCCCCAAACAGCATTGACGTGCCGGGCGGGAATAAGCACCCTCAGTCGCCTTACGGCGACAGCTCCCTCCAGAGGAAGGAGCCTTTGAAGGGATAACTGCGGCGGACAGCCTACGGCCCGCAACCTCAGTCGGCGTACAGCCCACTAACCGTGGTCTGTACTTGCTTCGGCCCGAGACTGCGGGTCGCTGACGCCTTCGGCGTTGTGCGCACTGCGCACGCGCTTCCCGACCTCGCCCACCTTCGGAAGGAGCCTTATGGGTTGCCTGTCCTCAAGGAAAACACCCACCCCAAAGGCTTCTTCCCCCACCGGGGGAGGAAGCTGGCACGTAGTGCCTGATGGTAGGGGTATTTGCAAGGCGATGGGGACGGTACGGCGTTTGGCAGCCGCATGCACCGGCAGCACCGGAAAAAACCGAAGCCCTTCCCCGGCGGCGATCATTCCATCCCGCATTCATCCACATCGCTGAAGCGCAGACACCCGGCCTGTCCCTTGGGGTTGGGTTTGCCCCAGACCCGACCGGAGTAACGACCGGATACCCTGTCGTAAACATACTGTTGGAAGTGATTCGCGCTCAGCCAGCCGCCCTCGTGCCCCGTAACGGTGATGGACTTGATCCTGTCCATGCTCCCCAGCTCCCGCAGCTGCTCGATGAATGCCTCTGCGGCGGTGATCTCGTCTTCGTCGGAGAATTCGTCCGCGACCTCTGTTGCACCCGCATCGGAGGTTTCTTCTTCCACGGAGGACTCAACCGCCTCCCCGGCTACAGCGTCTTCCCCGGAGGGCTCGTCCGCTTTCCCGGCTTCACCCGCATCGGAGGTTTCGTCTTCGCCGGAATTTCCGCTTTCACCGGAAACACCGTCTGCGTTGCAGACTTCGTCCTCATCGTAGAAGTCTTCCTCATCGCAGAAGTCCTCCTCATCGTCTTCGGGATATTCCCACGGCGGCGGCTCTTCCCAGAAGCCGTCGTTGGTTCCTTCTCCCTGCAGAAGGGCGATCAGCGCATCGATGCTTTCGGCCCGGCCCATCTGCCTGGGGCTGAGGTAAAGCTCCACATCGTAGCCCGCTTCTTCGCTGCCGGTGTTTTCGTACCAGATGGTGCAGTCATCCACGGTTTCCAACGCAATGTGGATGGTAAAGGAACTGGAGCTGGAATTGGTAACGAAATCCGTGCGGTATTTCATGGCGGCACCTCCTGTGGACGGTGGGGGAAAGCGTGCGGCACGGCAGTGCGGCTGATGGGTTGTGCTTGCGTTTTGTATGTTTCATTCTACCATGATATCCCTGCCCGGTTCAAGGGTAAGAACAGCGGGGAGCCGCACAGCAAAACGACCAACCCCCAACCGTCCTCCCTTTCTCACCCGTGCGGATCCCGCATGGTGAAAAGGCAACGAACGATCGGTGTTGGTCGCTGTTATGTTTATGCATTTGTTGCAATATTCGGGGCGCTATGGATATTCATCGCTATCCTGCTATGGCACATCGGCAAACGGAAGCACCGCCGCACCTCCCTTTATTACCGTGCAAGCCCCTTCTCACGCCGACCTCTCCATCGACAGCTTATCCGCCAGCATGGCAATAAACTCCCCATTGGTGGGCTTATCCTCCGGCGTGCACACCCTGCACCCGAATGCCGTATTCAAGGTCTCGATCCTGCCCCGGTTCCACGCCACCTCAATGGCATGCCGGATGGCCCGCTCCACCTTGCTTGCGCTTGTCCCGAAATGCTTGGCAATGCCCGGGTACAGCTCCTTGGTGATGCGGCTCATCAGGTCGGGACGCTCCACCACCATCTTCACCGCCTGGCGCAGATAGCTGTAGCCCTTGATGTGCGCCGGGATGCCGATGGTCAAAAACAGGCTGCCCAGACGCTCGTCCAGCGTCTGCACCCGGGCGGAGGCGGCTGCAGGGGTCAGCACACCGGCGGCGGGCTGGGGCGCACCGCACACCTGACGGATGTGGCTCAGCAGGTGCTGGGGCTCGTAGGGTTTTACCAGAAAAAAGTTGGCGCCCCGCTCCACCGCCCGCAGAACAAAATCGTCCCGCGCCAATGCCGTCGCCACAATGATCTTGGGCATGGGGCTCAGCCGCAGCCGCGCCATGCTCTCCAAGAGGGTGTAGCCGTCCATCTGGGGCATCACCAGATCGGTCACCAGAACATCAAAAGGTTCCCGGCTCAGCATGTCCAATGCCTCTGTGCCGCTGGCCGCCTCCCGTACCAGCTCCACCCCCTCCTGCCTGCGCAGATAGTCCGCCGCCGCCTTGCGGGAGATCTCATGGTTGTCCGCCATCAATACCCGAAGTTTCTCCATGGTTTCCATCCTCCTTATCAGGTGCGCCCCGGTGTGTCAGGGTTCACCCGGTTCGTGCTTTTTCTGAATGATAACACCAAAAAAGCGTCCTGTGTGGGTTTCGGCTAAAGTAGTGCCAAATATGGTGGAAGATACATGCGCCGACACAATATGTTGTGTTTTTCGGGCAGAACAGAGGGAATGATGCCAACGGTTGCCGAAACCTGACACCACGAAGGATGACGGATGCTGCAAACCCTTTGCAGAAAAGGAAAAAACCGTCTTCCCCACAAGGGGACACAAAGGGCGCAAAACCGCAGGATGCGCCATCTTTCCCCAAAGTTCGACAAGCCCCCGGGCGGGCATTCTTTTCCGTTCTTTTGCTGTCTCCGGACATGTCCGGTGTTGCCATATGCGGCGTTTTGTGTCATAATCAATGAACAGCTATATTGCATACAGGAGGCATCCCTTTATGGACTACCGTACCTATCTTCGTTATCATCCGGACGAGAACGGCTTTTTCGGCCCCTATGGCGGCGCAGTGCTGCCCGATAACCTGAAGGCCGCCTTTGCCGAGATCACCGATGCCTATCAGACCATCTGCCAGAGCGCCCAGTTCATCAACGAGCTGCGCCGCATCCGCAAGGATTTTCAGGGTCGTCCCACCCCGGTGTATCACTGCGAACGCCTCAGCCGTAAGGTGGGCGGCGCACAGATCTACGTAAAGCGCGAAGACCTGAACCACACCGGCGCCCACAAGCTGAACCACTGCATGGGCGAAGGTCTGCTGGCCAAGTACATGGGCAAGAAAAAGCTGATCGCCGAGACCGGCGCGGGTCAGCACGGCGTTGCGCTGGCAACCGCCGCCGCCTTCTTCGGTCTGGAGTGCGAGATCCACATGGGCGAGGTGGATATTGCCAAGCAGGCGCCCAACGTTACCCGTATGAAGATTCTGGGCGCAAAGGTGGTGCCCGTCACCCACGGTCTCAAGACCCTGAAGGAAGCCGTAGACAGCGCCTTCGAGGCCTATGCCCGGGATTATAAGGACGCCATCTACTGCATCGGCAGCGCCCTTGGCCCCCATCCCTTCCCCCTGATGGTGCGCGACTTCCAGATGGTGGTCGGCAGCGAGATGCGGGATCAGTTCATGGAGATGACCGGTCACGAGCCGGATGCGGTCTGCGCCTGCGTGGGCGGCGGCAGCAACTCCATCGGCACCTTCGTACCCTTCCTGGACAGCACCGCCGATCTCTACGGCATCGAGCCGCTGGGCAAGGGCGACAATCTGGGCGACCATGCCGCCTCCATGAAGTACGGCACCCCCGGCGTGATGCACGGCTTCAACAGCATCATGCTCAAGGATGAACAGGGCGAACCCGCCCCCGTGTACTCCATCGCCAGCGGTCTGGACTACCCCTCCGTTGGTCCCGAGCACGCCTACCTGCACGATCTGGGTCGCGTCAGCTACGAGACCGTCAGCGACGAGGAAGCCGTGGAGGCCTTCTTCCTGCTCAGCAAGTACGAGGGCATCATCCCCGCGCTGGAGAGCTCTCACGCCGTTGCTTTTGCCATGCGCAAGGCCCGTGAAATGAAGAAGGGCAGCATTCTGGCCACCCTCAGCGGCCGCGGCGACAAGGACGTGGACTACATCGTGGAGCACTACGGCTACGGCGAGAAGTTCAACCTGTAAGCCAAAAACCGCTGCATCCAGCAGCATATACCAGCCGCGGCTGCAAAAGCCGCGGCTGTTTTTGAATGGTCACGGATCCCGCTACAGGAAAGGAGACCCCGCCCCATGCGCACCGTTGCAAAATACATCAAGCCCTTTCTGGGGCGCATCAGCCTGCAGATGCTCATCAAGATCTCCGGCACGGTGATCGAGCTGTTTCTGCCTGCCATGCTGTCGGTGATCATCGACGATTACGCCCGCCGCCCCGGCGGGGAAGGGGGCGTGTGGCTCATGGGCGGGCTGATGCTCCTTGCCGCGCTGCTGGCGTGGCTGGGCAACTGCACCGCCAACCGCATGTCCACCACCATCACCCGGGAGATCACCCGCAGGCTGCGCAGCGACCTGTTCCGGCACATTACCGCCCTGTCGGCGGCCCAGCAGGATCGGCTGACCGATGCCTCCCTCATCTCCCGCCTGACCAGCGACACCTACAACGTACACAACATGATCGACCGGATGCAGCGGCTGGGGGTGCGCGCCCCCATGCTGCTGGTGGGCGGCATCATCGTATCGCTGGTGATGGAGCCGGTGCTTACCTTGGTGCTCATCGCCGCTCTGCCTCTGCTGGCGGGCACGGTGGTCTGGTCATCCAAAAAGGGCGTACCCCTGTTCACATGGGTGCAGGAGGGGCAGGATCTGCTGGTGCGCAAGGTGCAGGAGAACATGTCCGGCGCAAGGGTGATCCGCGCCCTCAGCCGCACCGGCTGGGAGCAGGAGGATTTTGCCCGGGTCAACAGCGATCTGGCAGCCCGCCAGCGCAAGGCAGACCTGACCATGGCACGGGTAAGCCCGCTGACCGGCTTTATCCTCAACGCCAGCCTTGCCTTTGTGGTGCTGGTGGGCGCGCACCGGGTACACGCCGGGGTGATCGGACCTGGCAAGATCATCTCGTTCCTTTCCTTCGTTACCATCATCCTCAACGCCCTTTTGATGGTCACCCGTATTTTTGTGATGTATTCCAAGGGCAGCGCCAGCGCAAAGCGCATCGAGCAGGTGCTGCTCACAAAGCCCGATCTGGAGCCTGTGGATGCCCCCGCCAGAGCGGAGGAAGCTCACATCGTCTTCGACCATGTTTCCTTTTCCTATAACAAAAATGTGGATAACGTGTCCGATCTGGATTTTGCCCTTCTGCCCGGGCAGACGCTGGGCATCATCGGCCCCACGGGCAGCGGCAAGAGCACCCTGCTCTCTCTTCTGATGCGCCAGTACGATGCCGACCGTGGGCAGATCCGCATCCATGGGAAGGATGTGCGCAGCCTTTCCCCCCAAGAATTGAACGAGCGGCTGGGCGTGGTCTTCCAGTACGATTTCCTGATGGCAGACACCATCCGGGAAAACATCCGCTTCGGGCGGGACATCGGGGAGGAAGCCATGCTTTCGGCGGTGGAGTGCGCTCAGGCGGGTTTCATCCACCAGAAGGAGGGCGGGCTGGATTTCCAACTGAATGTGAAGGGACGCAACCTTTCCGGCGGGCAGCAGCAGCGGGTGCTCATCTGCCGCGCTCTGGCAGGGGATCCCCGCATCCTGCTGCTGGACGACTGCTCCTCTGCGCTGGATTTCCGTACCGACCGGGAGCTGCGCCATGCGCTGCGCCGGCGGCACGGTCAGGCCACCACAGTGATCGCCGCTCAGCGGGTATCCTCAGTGATGGCGGCAGACCTGATCCTTGTGATGGATCAGGGGCGGATCATCGGCAAGGGCACCCACGAAGCATTGCTGGCAGGCTGCCCGGTATACCGGGAGCTGTGCCAATTGCAGCTGGGAGGTGAGACCGCATGAACGGTGCACGCGGCCCGGGGCGCGGCCCCGCCTTTGCCCGCCCCAAAGAAAAAACAAGCGTCGTGTTGCTCAAGCTCTGGCGCTATCTTGCCCGCTACCGCTGGATCATCCTGCTGGCGGCGGCGCTGTCCATCACCGGCAATGCGCTGGGGCTGCTCAGCCCCCGGCTGTCCGGCGCAGCCATCAACGCCATCGAACACCGGGAAGGGGTACAGTTCCCCGTGGTGATCCGCTATGTGGTCGCCATGATTGCGGTGGCGGCGGTATCCTCGCTGATCTCCTGGGCGCTGTCTGCCATCATGATCCGGCTGAGCCGGAACGTGGTCTCCAAAATGCGCAAGGATCTCTTTGACCATCTGACCACTCTGCCCATCTCCTTTTTCGATACCCACCAGACCGGCGATGTGCTCTCCATCCTCAGCTATGATGTGGATACCGTGGGGGCGACCCTTTCCACCGACCTTACCCAGATCATCTCCAGTCTGGTCACGGTGGTGGGTTCCTTCGCCATGATGGTCTCCATCGCACCCCAGCTGCTGCTGGTGTTCGCGGTCACCATCCCCCTGTCGCTGGCGATTACCCGCTGGCGCGCCCGGATCGTGCGACCGCTGTTTTCCAAACGCAGCCGCATGCTGGGCGCCATGAACGGCTACTGCGAAGAGGCGGTGGGCGGGCTCAAGACCATCCGCGCCTACCACCGGCAGGAGGAGTTCAACGGTCGTTTCCAGACCCACAACGACAACGCTGTGCACGCCACATGGCATGCAGACCATACCGCGGCGGTCACCGGCCCCACGGTGAACCTGATCAACAACCTGAGCCTTGCGGCGGTCAGCGTGTTCGGCGCGCTGCTCTACATGGGCGGCAGCATCCTGCTGGGCGACGTGAGCAGCTTTGTGCTCTACAGCCGCAAATTCTCCGGCCCCATCAATGAGTTTGCCAACATTCTGGCAGAGATCCAGTCCACGCTGGCGGCTGCGGAGCGGGTGCTGGGGCTGCTGGCTCTGGACAAGGAGCCTGCCGATGCCCCCGATGCCCTGCCCGTGGAGGACTGCGCCGGGCATGTGGCCTTCCGGGACGTTACCTTTGCCTACGAGGAAGGCAAGCCGGTGCTCCACAACATATCCTTTACCGCCAAGCCCGGGCAGGTGGTGGCCATCGTGGGCGAGACCGGCTGCGGCAAAACCACGCTGATCAATCTGCTGATGCGCTTTTACGATGTATCCGCCGGGCAGATCCTTCTGGACGGCAGGGATATCCGCACCCTGCAGCGGGATGCCCTGCGCCGGCAGTTCACCATGGTGTTGCAGGATACCTGGCTTTTTGACGGCACCGTGTTCGAAAACATCGCCTACGGGCGGGACGGGGTCACCCGGGCGGAGGTGGAGGCGGCGGCAAAGGCTGCCCACATTCACGAAATGATCCTTTCCCTGCCGGATGGATACGACACGGTGGTCACCGGCAGCGGCAGCAGCATCTCCAAGGGTCAGAAGCAGCTGCTCACCATTGCCCGCGCCATGCTCATTTCCTCGCCCATGCTGATCCTTGACGAGGCCACCTCCAACGTGGATACCCAGACCGAGCGGCGCATCCAGCAGGCCATGCTCCAATTGATGCACGGGCGCACCTGCTTTGTGATCGCTCACCGGCTCAGCACCATCACCGGGGCGGACTGCATCCTTGTGATGGACAAAGGCCGCATTGTGGAAAGCGGCACCCATGAGGAACTGCTGAAGAAGCGCGGGGCGTATTACGAGCTGTATGCCGCCCAGTTCGACCGGGCGGGGTAGGGAGTGAGTGACCCTGTAAGGCTCCCCTGTAAGGGGCGATGAAGGGAAGCGCGTGCGCAGTGCGCACAACGCCGAAGGCGTTAGCGACCCGTAGTCGACAACCGAAGCAAGTACAGACCACGGTTAGTGGGCTGTACGCCGACTGAGGTTGCGGGCCGTAGGGCTGACGGAAGGGTTGTACTTGGCTATAACATCCAAGCCGGGTTTCGCTGCGCTGACGTGGATCAGATCCCCGCAGAACCGCTGCGAGGAACAGGGTGGGGCTGCGCGCCCCACACGGGCGGAAGGAGGCTCCCCTGTGTAAGGGGAGGTGGCAGCCCGTAGGGCTGACGGAAGGGTTGTACTTGGCTATAACATCC
>JAFXBE010000003.1 GCA_017516765.1 Clostridia bacterium
GGCTCCCTTGTGCAAAGGGAGCTGCCCCGTAGGGGCTGAGGGATTGTACTTGGCGAGGGATGTTACGTACAACCCTTCCGTCTGCCCTTCGGGCAGCCACCTCCCCTTGCACAGGGGAGGCTCGTATGCTTGGCTGTCCCCGCGAATAACAGCCAATCGAAAAGGCTTCTTCCCCCAGCGGGGGAGGAAGCTGGCACGCAGTGCCTGATGGTAGGGGTATTTGCAAGGCGCGGGGGACGGTAGTCTTTTGCTGGTGTGGTAGCCAAGCCGATGTCGGTAGCCACCCCGCTCCAGCTCCCTCAGTCGCCTGACGCTGACAGCGCCTACGGCCCACAACCTCGGTCGGCGTACAGCCCACTAACCGTGGTCTGTACTTGTTTCGGCCCGAGACTGCGGGTCGCTAACGCCTTCGGCGTTGTGCCCACAGGGCACGCGCTTCCCTACGTCGCCCTCCTTCGGAAGGAGCCTTTACTGTTGCCTGTCCCCAAGGAAAACACCCACCCCCAAAGGCTTCTTCCCCCAGCGGGGGAGGAAGCTGGCACGAAGTGCCTGATGGTAGGGGTAATTGCAAGGCGTGGGGGGCGGTAGTCCTCTGCCTCCCGGCATCATCCACCCCAAACCGGCACCCACCCCCGCTCCAGCACCCTCAGTCGCCTTACGGTGACCTCGCCCACCTCCGGAAAATGCCATCTCCATTGGCTCTCTCCAACCTTAAAAAAGGCTGTTGCCCCTCCGGCAACAGCCTTTTCCATATCCATCCTTATTCCACATCCATCACCGGGATATACCCCGCCTGCCGGACGCATTTCTGCCCGATTTCGCCCGTCAGCCATGCGGTAAACGCCTCCGCATCGGTGTCCCCCTTGCGGTACACCGCATAGTAGCAGGTGGTGAAGGGGTACGCCCCGCTGCGCAGGTTATCCTCCGTAGGGGCGATGCCGTCCACCGCCAGCACCTTGATCTCGCCGCTCTTGTACATGCCTTCCACGTAATACAGGTAGCTGTACCCCAGCGACTGGGGACCGTTCACATAATCGCCCACGGCGGCGATCAGTTCGCTCATGCCGTCGGTGATGTAGGCAGGCTCTGCCCCGGAAAGGGCAACCCCCTTCATCACCAGGTTTTCCATGGCGGTCTGGCTGCCGCTGTTGGCAGGGCGCTGGTAGGCGCGGATCAGTTCACCCTTTGCGCCGCCCACCTGATCCCACCGGATCAGGCTGCCGGTGTAGATCTTCTGGATCTGCTCGACCGTCAGGTTTTCCACCGGGTTTGCGCCGTTGACCAGGAACACGAAGGCATCGTAGCAGAAGGGCACCTTCACCAGTTCCACCCCTGCATCGGCGGCGATCTGCAATTCCTCGTCCGAAGGTTCGGTGCCGAGGAACAGGTTTACGGGCTTTTCCGGATCCAGCACAGCGTTCCGGGATGCGATGCTCACGGTGGGGTTGGGCTGCTGCCCGATGAGCCGCAGATAGGCGTTGTGGGTGGTGGAGAAGGGGACAAAGCCCTGCAGATCCTCTTCGGCAATGTCCAGATGCTGCCGTGCCAGCTCCATGCCCAGCGGCACGCAGACCGTGCTGCCGTCGATGGAGGGATAGGTGCCCCAGTCCAGCACCGTGTATTCGGGATAGCCCTCCATGGGTACGCCCGCCCCGAGGGTGAACAGGCTGTTTTCTACATACCGCTGCCAATTCTCGGGGCGCGCCATGCTCTGGTTGATCTGCGCCCAGCTGCCGCTTGCGCCCTGCACCGGGTCGGCGGCTTCCGCCCATGCACAGGCGGCCGTCAGCAGCAGTACCATTGCCAAAACCATACCTACAAACCGTTTCATATCGTTGTCTCCTTTCGGTTCGTGTCGTTCTTATCATCCATCTCCCTGCGGTCTCAATGCCCGCAGGGGATCAGCCGGGTCATTGGGCTGTGGAGGATGCCGCATCCACAGGCACTTCCCGGATAAACTCCTTCATCATCCAGCCTTCTTTGAAATCCAGCCACACATGGTACCAGTCGCCTTCCTCGCCCAGAATGCGCACCTGTGTACCGCTGAAATACTTGCCCAGCCGCTCGCTGTTCGTGCTGGGCTCGGCCCGCAGGTTCAGCCTGTCCCGGGGATCGTCGGAAATGACGATGCCGTAGCGGTACCCGTCGCCGTTGTCCCGGCGGGTGTAGGTCAGGTCGGAGGGATAGAAGTACAGGTAGCCATAGCCGAATTCGGCATCCTCGATCATGGCGTTCACCCATTGCCCCTGCATCTGGATAAAGTACAGCGGGGTATCCTGGGGCAGTTTGTTGCCGGGTCTGTTGTAGGGGAGCACGCAGGGGCCGTTGTTCAGGGAGCGTACCTTGCTGCTGACCGGGGCAATGGAGGTGTAGGTGAACATGGGCTCGCCGGTGGGAACCGGCAGCAGCTGGCTTTCCTCCACCCAGCCATCCGTGGAGCCTTCATCCTCATCCCTGAGATACCACACATTGCACCAGCCGTCCTGCCAGCCCATCACCTGTACGGTGCTGCCGCAGGCAAAGGAGCCCAGCACCTTGCTGTTTTTGCTGGGGCTTTGATAGATGTTCACAAAATCCCGGGCGTTTTCCGGGTTCAGGATGCCGGGGCAGTTGAGCTGCTGGGTCTCCTCCGGCTCCTCCATCGGTTCCGTCCCCTTCAGCTTGCGCAGATCCCATTGATCATACCCGGTCAGCTTGGGGGTGTTGTAGCATACATACGGCTCGGGGAGCCATTCCTCCCCATAGCTGTTGCGCTCTGCCAGCGTGTCGGGGTCGCAGACCACCTGTACCCCGGCGGGCAGGGGCAGGCTGCTCAGGTTGATGCAGTTGCTGAAGGCGAAAGGCTCCAGCGTGCGCAGGGTCAGGGGAACGGCGACGGTCTCCAGCCACAGGCTGTCGCTGAATGCGCTCCAGCCGATGCTGCTCACCCCCATGGGCAGGGAAATGCTGCGCAGGCTGCAGTTGTCAAAGGCATAGGGAGCAATGGCGGTAACGCCGAAGGGTACGTCGTAATGCTCCTGCTTCTTCAGGGGCGGGTAGCGGAGCAGGGTCTTGCCGTCGGCGGAGAACAGCACCCCGTCCACCGCTTTGAGGGCAGGGTTGCCCTCCTCCACGGTGAAGGCCTCGACACCTTCGCAGCCGCAGAAGCTGTAACGGCTGTAGCCGGTCACCCCCGCATGGAAGTGGATGTATCTCACATAGCTTTCCACAAAGGTGCGGTCTCCGATATGGGTGATGCCCCCGGGAACAGCAAACCGCTCAGCGGTGATGCCGTAAAAGACGCTTTCGCCCAGATAGACCAGCGACTCCGGCAGAACGACCTCCCGAAGCTCCCGCATGTCGTAGGGCATATCCCAGCTGTCGTTCAGATAGTTATCTATGGCGAAGGAATGCACCAGACCGCCCAGATCGATCTCATCTGGCACATAGCCCAGCGCCTGCGCCCCTTCGTTGATGTACAAAACCCCGTCCTCCAGCCGGTAACCGGGGTTTTCCGGCGCTTCCGCGGCGGCGGGCAGCAGGGCGGCAAGGCACACGAAGGTCAGTACCATTGCCAGAAACCGTCTGCATTTCATGGGAGAACCATCCTTCCTCACATGCGGTTATTTGGAAACGTTTGCTATCCATTCAAACGAAAGAGGATGCAGGAACCCTGCATCCTCATCATCAAATTGTCAAAGAAACATGAGGCATTTTGTCAACGATCGCTTTACATCAGCAGTCCCAGCGACCGCAGGATCAGCACCCAGAAGAATACGGTGATCACCGAAAACGTGGTGGTGAACACCACCTGCGCGCCCGCCAGATCGTCGTTGCCGCCCATCTGCTGGGCCATGGGGTAGCTGGATACGGAGCAGGGGGAGGCGTAGACGGCGATCAGGGAAGCCAGCGCCACATCCCGGATGCCCACCAGCGCAGCCCCGGTCAGGAAGATACCGGGCACGAACACCAGCCGCCCCAGCACGCTCCAGGTGAGCAGCTTTGCGTTGGCCTTGGCTTTGCCGAAATCCAGCGATGCGCCCAGCACGAACAGGGCAAGGGGGGAGGAAATATTGGCCAGCTTGCGCAGCGGCGTGTCGATCACCCCGGGCAGCTTGATGCCCAGCGCCCACAGCACAAGCCCCGCCACCGTGGCAATGATCAGCGGGTTGGTGACCACACCCCTGAGGATGCGTTTGGCATCGGGCTTCCGGTCGCTGCCGTTGATCATCAGAGCGATGGTGCTCATTACGTTGAACACCGGCACCACGATGGCTACCATCAGCGCGGCGATGGAGACATCCGCATCGGGGTACATCATATTCACCAGCGGGATGCCGAAGATGGCATAGTTGCTGCGGGCCACACACTGGATGATCACGCCCCGGTCGCGGCGTTCCTTCACCAGCCGCGGCACGATCAGAAACAGCACCGCAAAGCAGAAAAGCGTGGTGATGAGGGCATAGATCAGGGTGCGCACATCCACGGCGGCATCCCGGGGGGTATCGATAATGTTGAAGGTGAGCAGCAGCGGCAGGAAGATCCTGAAAACGCAGGCATTGATCTGCTTGGTCGCCTGTGCGTTCACCAGTCCGAAATGCCGTGCGGCGAAGCCCACCGCCATCATGATCAGCAGCGGCAGCACGGTGTTGACGGAAAAGAGCAGATTTTCCAAAAGGATCACCTCGGTCGTGCAGTTTACCGCTGTATTATAGCACAGCGAGGGTACTGATACCAAGAAGAATCTGCGCCGTGTAATAAATCCCCAGACTGATGTACTGGTTGCGCACAGGGCGGGCGTTGAGCATGTTGTCGCACAGGGTGATGTCGGAGATCACGAACAGCAGCGCCCCCGCGGCGGCGCACCATGCCTGCGGGTTGCCCCCGGCAAAGGGCAGCGGCAAGGCTGCGGCAAGCAGGGCGGCAAGGGCGGCAGCATAGACGCACACGCCGAAAAACAGCAGCCTGTCGGTGAAGCGCTTGCGCAGGCGCAGCAAAAGACCCAGCAGCACAGCCAGCGCAGCCGTAAAGATCAGCAGATGGATGCTGCCCGGGGGGTGAAGATTCAGCAGCCCGGTCACATAGCACAGATGCCCCAGCAGGAACAGCCCGCCCCCGGCGAGGAAGTGAAGGCTCAGCACCACATCTCCCGCAAGGCAGAAGAGCAGACCGGCCAGCATCCAGCCCGGATAGGGAGAGCGTATCTCCAGGATCAAACACGACAGGGGAGACAGTGCAGCCATGGCTGTGGGTACACCCTTGAGCACCAGCGTGAAGGGCGTATCCTGCCCGTTTTTCATATGCCGGAAGCGGGTGGGCATAATGCTGCCCCAGATCACCAGCAGCAGAAAAGCAGTGACAACCGGCAACGGAAGGGGAGGATTGGCTCTTGCAAGGGACATGGATCCTATCTCCTTTGGATGGAAAATGGGTCGGTCTTCGGAGCGTACCGGCAGGAGATCCGCCGGTGTGCAGGATGACCCCTGTTACGCCTTCCCCTCCGAGCCGAACAGGCGCATCTTCTGCATGGTGGCCTCCTTCACGGCCTCCACCTGCAGATTCATCAGGTCGGTCATGGCGCATTTTTCGCGCTGTACCGCCTCCCGGATGGCCCGCGCCCCGGCAACGTTGATGTCGGTAAAGATGTTCACCTTGGCAATGCCCCGGGCGATGGCGGTGCGGAAGTCCTCATCGGAAAGACCGCTGCCGCCGTGGAGCACCAGCGGGGTCTCCGGGATGGCTTCCCGGATGGCGGTGATGCGCTCAAAGTCCAGCTTGGGGGGGAAGCGGTATGCCCCGTGAGCGGTGCCCACAGCGATGGCGAGGGCATCCACATGGGTCTTATCCACGAATTCCTTCGCCTGCACCGGATCGGTGTAGAACGCGGAGGGATCCTGCATGGAGGGGTCGGTCTCCATGCTGTCGTTGTCGCCCACATGCCCCAGCTCGGCTTCCACGGTTGCGCCGAAGGCATGGGCGATGCGGGTCAGCTCGGTCAGCTTGCGCACGTTTTCCTCGTACGGATCGGTGGAGCAGTCGTACATGAGAGAGGTAAAGCCCAGCTTCAACGCCTCCATGCACTTGTCGAAGGTAAGCCCGTGGTCGTAGTGGAGCACCACCGGCACGCTGCTGCGCTTTGCCATAAACAGCAGCGCATCGGCAACGCATTCCAGCGGCGAAAACGGCAGCAGGATCTCCGCCGTGCCCACGATCACCGGGCTGCGCAGAGCTTCCGCCGCCCCGATCACGCCCCGCGCCATTTCGGTGTTGAGGGCATTGAACAGACCGACTGCGTAGTGTTCCTTTTGTGCCTTGGGAAGAACCTGTTGGAAATTGACTAACATAAACACAACTCCTAGCATGCACGTTCGACCTGCGTAGCAGGTCGCCCGCGCTCATAGTGGACAGCAGTTCCGCGGCTTAAAGGGGAAGGGGCCCTTCCCTTCCCCACGCCGCTCACTTGGTCGCCTCCTCGAGCCTACGGCTCTGCGGGGGCGCCCCCGGTTGGTGGGGCTTGGGTGCGGGGTTGCTTCCCTCGTTGTGTCCGGC
>JAFXBE010000021.1 GCA_017516765.1 Clostridia bacterium
CTTAGGTGGTTGTATAAACGCAATGCACTGGCACAGTGCGTATAATTGCGCCCTCACCCAATGAGGGAGAGGCGTTATTTACCAGCTCGACAAATTGGAATTTTCGCTTTATCTGTACAATAATCTTACTGTACCAATTTATTTGTTATTTTAAAATAAAAGCAACTGTGTTTATCAACATTGCAACAAAAAATATACTACCTGTAATATAATCTGATTTATCTTTGCCTTCCCTTGCTTTACTTATAAAAGAAGCCCCATTGTATGCACAAATCATACTAACCAGTGGAGCTGGTGAAAGTTCCTTCCAGGCAGAAATAATAACCATTATAATAAAAACTATGCACATTGTTATGATTCCTTTACGCATAGACTTTAAATTCAACATCTCATTATAACTTGCAACTTTTTCTAATGTTTCTTTCACTTCTTCATTCATATTCTCACTTTTCCTTTTGCCATCAATAATTTCCCTAACATCTACATCATAGTACTCTGCCAATATAATTAGCATGCTCAAATCTGGCAAATTATTTCCCGTTTCCCAACGCGAAACAGAACGATTAGATGTATTTAATTGTTCCGCTAATTGTTCTTGTGTCATTCCTTTTTCTTTTCTTAATTCCTTTAAAAAAGAACCTATTTTCATTTGGTCCATACCAAACCCTCCTTTCATAACCAGAATATCCTATGGCCTCACATTTTAACACGACACAAAGTGAGAAATGCCGTATTTATAAGGATTAGACACATTTGTCCAGTTAATTTTTATCAAGAAAATTCAAGTTTACCATTTCCATTCTATCACAGCAGCACAAGAAAACGCAAGCCAGGCAAGGCTTGCGCTTCCGTTGTTTGCATAATGGCTGGCGAAGGATAACTCCTTCCTTTCCATCGCCCTCACTGCCAGCGGGTTTTTTTGGTTGGGATGAAGCATCAGCCGTATCTCTCCACCAGCCGGGGATCCTCCTCCAGCATCAGGTTGCAGATATCCGCATCCTCTTCCGTATCGCTTTCGCAGATATAGACCGGCACATCGATGGTCTCGTCTCCCTTGGCAAGACGGGCAAAGGCTTCGGCTGCCGTCGGGCGGGAAGCCGCATCCGGGTGAAGCATATCGGACACCACACCCCGTGCCCATTGCGGCACTGCGGCGGAAAGCAGAACATCATCCTTGGTCAGGGCATCGCTGCCGCTATCCTTGCAGCGGGGCAGTTCGCCCGCCAGCCAGCTGTGCAGGCAAAGCCCCAGGGAAAACACATCCGACGCGGCAGTGGGTGCGCCGCCCTTGTGCAGTTCGGGCGCGGCATAGCTGCTCCGCCTGTCCGGCTCCAGCGGCTCACGGGAGCCGAAACCGGCTTTCCGCAGATCCTCCAGCACAAGACAGAGCACGCCGCTGTCGGTAACCGTCATGCCGAAGCAATCCGGCGACAGGGAGCCGTGCACCACACCGCCCCTTGCCAATACCTCCATGGCAGAGACCGCCAGCAGAATCATATGCCTGCGGGCATCCTCGGGCAGGCAGCGCAGATAATCGTGGGGCAGTCCCCCATATATGCCGTCCTTGTAGGGCACGGCGGAGTACCATACCCGCTCGCTGCATACAAAGGTCGGAGCCAGTATGTTCGAACCGGGACAGACGATCCGCTCCAGAGCAGCGGTCATGGCATCCGCCCGCTCCTGCGTCATTGCCTGAGGGCAGCGCACGAGCCGGTACAGCATACCGCCCCGGCTGGCAAGATAGCCCTTCTCCGTTTTTCTGATAACCGAATATTCACCGATCCTCATGCTTCGTCCACCTCTCCCCTGCTCATCCGGATCAGCCGACGGGTCGCCACGGAGGGCACGCCGGTCAGAAAGAATCCGTCTGCGGTAAACATCAGCTCCGTCTTCCGTCCGCCGGGTACTCCGTAGTCTGCCACGGCTCCGGTATACCGCTTTGTCAACGGGATCACACGCTGGTTGGAGGAGCCCCGCAGCGCACCGTCGTCGTTCAATTCGTCCACATAAGGACCATCGATCAGCAGATCGATCCGCGACAACAGCTCTGCTGCACCTGCGGGCTGATCGCTTTGCAGATCCTCCAACAGACAGCCGGTGTACACGATCACGCCCAGATCGCGCCGGGCGCGGAGAGCGTCGATCAGCCTGACCAGCGCAGCGGCCTGCAGGAAAGGCTCCCCACCGCTGATGGTGATGCCCTCGATCCCATCAGTGGACAGGATATCCTCAACCAACGCATCCACAGGCATTTCTGTGCCGCCGTCCATGGGCTGGGCCTGCGGGGATACGCAGCCGGGGCAGCGCTGCATGCAGCCCTGCACCCATACCACATACCGTACCCCCGGCCCCAGCACCGTTGCCTTGCGGACTTTATGATGGATCCTGATCATCTGAACGCTCCGAACTTATTGCCCGAACGCTTGGCGACCATGGAGCGGAGAATGCGCTCCTTGGCAGCAGTCACGTCCTCGGGCAGGATCTGGTACAGCTGCTCCTTCAGCTCCGGGTTTTCCGATACCACATCGGTCAGGGACGTGCTCTTGGTGTACACATCCCGCATACGCAGACCGATGGAGATCTTGATCTCCTTGAGCATCTTCTCGGCAGAAGAGCCGTTTTCGAGGAATTCTTTCATTTCCTCAAAGCTGCTCTCCACCAGCGACAGGATCTCGTCGCTGGGATCGTAGCCTTCCTTGGCTGCCTTGATGCGGAAGATCTGGGTGATCTGAGACGGGTTGTAATCGTCAAAGACGAACACATCGCTGATGCGCCGCGCCAGACCGTCGTCGCAGGACAGCAGCCGGCTTACCTCTGTCTGGTAGCAGCAGAACACCACGCACAGGTCGTGGGCATGCTCCAGCATGGGATCCAGCAGACACTTGATCACCACGCTGCCCCCGTTGACACCGGGATCGGACAACTGGTGCGCCTCGTCGATCACCAGTACGCCGCCCACGCAGCTATTCAGCTCTTCCTTGAGCTTTTCGATACCGCCGGGCGCCAGTACGGTGTTGATCAGATCCAGACCGGTACGGCGCACCGGCTTATACTTGCCGATCAGACCCATACTGGAGAGGGCGATGCCCAGTTTTTCGGAGATCATGGTCTTGCCGGTACCGGGATTGCCGACGAACAGGTAATGCCCGGGCTCGGCTTTGGCAGCCTTGAGCACGCCCGGCATGCGGTGCTGCTCCTGCGCCCGCACCAGCTGCAGGTAAGATACGATCCGGTACAGGGTCTCCTTGACCTGATCCAGACCGATGACATCGTTGAGCTGCTTTGCCAGATCGTCCATACTGGGCTGGCGGTTGATGAACAGCTTCTGCCGCTCCTCGCCGAAGGCCTCCTGATCCACGGTGATCACGCCGCTGGTAACAAAGGAAGCCGCCTTGGCCTTTTCGGTAACCATATCGGCAAGTTCCCGGGCTGCGCCTGCGTTGCCGAAGGTCTTCTGGTCACGGTCGGCAAACCAGTTGTTGAAGAAGATGCTCAGCGGCATGGGTCGCTTGGCGGCTCTGTCCTGCTTGACCATTTCCAGACAGGGCAAGGGCTCTGCGCCCATACCGTCGGCAACATCCTGGGTATGGTTCTCGCCGAGCAGGTCCATGCCGATGCGGAAGATGATCTCGCCGGGCAGCCGGTCTTCGCGGCTGTGCTCGTTCAGTTCCTCGATGCGGCGCAGGAAGATCTCCTCCAGCAGTTCGGGGGCATAGTCCTGAATGGTAACGATGTTACCGTCGAAACGGCGGGGCAGACCGCTGTTGGCGGTGAGCATGAACTGCATATCCGCCGGGTAGCCTGCCAGAACGATGCAGATCCTGCCGCGGTAGTTGGTAATGGCCTCCAACAGCACTTCGATGGCTTCCTGACCAAAATCGTTGGAGCCGGAGCCCGAGTCGTGTCCTTTGCGGTAGAGGGAGTATGCCTCATCCACAAACAGCACACCGCCCAGCGCAGCCTCGATCTGGCTGGCGGTCTTTACGGCGGTATGACCCACATACTCACCCACCAGATCCTTACGGGTCACCTTGTGTACGCAGTCGGATGCCAGCAGCCCGTTCTGGTAAAGCGCCTTGGCGATCTTCTTGACCACGGTGGTCTTACCGGTGCCGGGGTTGCCCTGCAGGATCATGGACAGGTTCACGTCCACGGCGTTTACACTGGCAGCATACGCCATGCGCAGGTTGGTATCGGAATAGAGGGGCAGGGGTGCGGCATCATCGCCGCGCACCATTCTGGCTTTGTCCACGATGCGCTTTACGGCTTCGTACACCGCTTCCCAGCCGCGGGTGGTACGGATGGATTCCAGCGCATCCTCCTGCACGCCGCCGAATTCCTTCAGCAGCGCGTCCAGTGCATTGTCCGGGTGCAGATGGATGAACATCTTCAGCGCCTTCAGGCTGCCATTGTTGGTCTGCACACAGTACTGGGCGGCCCGCTCCACATCGCTGCGGCTGCAGCCTTCGGGCAGGCGGTTTACGTTGACGTACTCCGGCAGGGTATCGTGCAGAAGGCAGCGGATCTCATCCATCAGCGGCGAGCCCACATGGATGACCGCATCCGTGGACTTCTGACCGCTGAAGGCGCGCTCATAAAGGAAGTTCCACATATGCTGGTCGTGCAGGGTATCGTGCAGAGTGGCGATACGGGGCACGTCGAAGAGCATGACGGCGATATTGCCGTTCTCGGCAGGCAGACCGTACCACCGGCTCATCTTCTTGGCCATTTCCTGCATGCTCACGCCGTCGCTGTTTCTTTCGGGCTGGATGAGGGAAACGCAGTTGCAGAAAATGATGGCGGTCTTTACCTTGCTGCGCATCACGCTGTCCAGATACTCGGGCACGTCCTTGGTATCCACCGAGAAGCGCAGGGGGATTTCTTCCTTGGCGGCGGGCGCATCCTTCTTGTCCCCGGCGGCGGACGCAGGCTTGCGGACCGTGGTTTTGCCGCCCAGACCCTTCAGTTGCCCCAGACCCACCGTTCCGCCCTTGCCGGCGGGCTTGGGGGGCTCTGCGGGCTTCTCTTCGGGCTTTTTCTCTGCAGCAGGCTCCGGGGCGGTCTTGTCGTCCCCTGCGGAACCGGCGCTGCGGCGATCCTTCTGGATCTCCCGCTTGGTCTTGAGCTTTTCAAAGCGCACCCTGGCAGAGACCTCGTCCGCACACTCCAGCTGATCGGTGCCGTCGAAGAACAGCACGCATTCGTAGCCCATATGCTTCAGGTGGGCGGCGATAGCCCGGTCGAAGCTGAGCCAGCAATGAGAGGGCGTTACATAATAGTCGCTCAGGTTGCCGTACATAAGGAACACGCGCTGCAGCACGCGTCCGCCCTCAAAAAAGAAATTCGGGGTCATGTCCTGTTTCATGGTGGTACTCTCCTTTGCAACCCTTCAGCCGCCCTCCGCAGGGGAGCGGCTGCGGTGATCAGCCAAAGAATTCCTGGAATATTGCGGTGTTGGTATCAGTACCCATCCTGCCGGGACGAACCGCAAAGATGACCTTGCGGAATGCTTTCCGGTACCGTTCTTCGGAAAGGATATCGTGGAAGGTCTGGGCAACGATGCGGGGAGGATTGTAGAAAACTCCGCAGCCGAATGCACCCAGAATCAACGTTTCGGTACGGTTGTGCAGGGCGACCTCCAGGATATTGCGAATCCTGCCGTTCAGGATCGCCCGGTATTCCGGCTCCTCCTCCGGCAGGATGCTGTCGAACAGACCCGGCGCGGCGCAGGTGAGCACGTTGACGGTATAGGGCTCATCGATCCTCTCGGATGTCCATCTGCCCTTTTCACCGCATACATCCCGGCGGATTACGGTGCAGCCCTCTGTATAGATGACCCTGTCGCTGGAGATGAGCCACCCCTCATCCCTTTCGTAGAATTCGGGACGGTGGGCGGCGTAGTAGGAGGCTGCGTTCTCGTGGGTCAGACACAGATAGAGATCGGACGCCCGGCAGATATCCTCCTCCTGCGCTCTTGCGCCGTTGGTAACGCCCCCGCCGGGGTGTACCGGATTGGCAAAGCACAGGATCGCTGTGCGCTCGCCGTTTGCGGCAGCCTGCTGGGCCGCCTGCAATGTGGTGGCGCTCATAAAGCCGGTGCTGCAGACCCAGTCTGCATCAAGCTGCCGATCCGATACAAAACCCGGCAGGTAGACCTTCGTATTTTTGCACGCCTCTGCCGTACGGGCAGCATAGACGGGATCGGTGGTGAACAGTTCGATGGTTTCCCGGAAGATCTCCATGTTATTCATCCTGCACCCTCCTGAATGACGGTCTGTTCGCTGCTTCGGGCAGGGTCGCCATTATGCCTGGAGCTTCTGCCCTGCGGTTTTGGAATCGCAAACCACATGGAGCCGCTCATCCACGCCCAGTTCGGACATACTGCTGTTGATGGCTTCGTCCTCACGGCGGCGCGCTTCCTCGTCGGGCATACCGGCCTCGTCGGCAAAGCGCATGATCTGCTGCTCGTAGAGCCCGATGGCGGCATTGTAGTTGTTCATAACGATGACCACGCGGGTATCGCCGTTCTTTTCGAACCGGAGGCGAAGATCCCTGCGGCAGTCGCCGCCCAGATAGGAGGGATCTTCCGTCAGTTCCCAGCCGTTTGCGGCATGGCCTTCGATCACCTTCTTGGCAAGCTGGATCACTTCGTTCTTGCCCAGCACATGCATACGGGTGCGGGTGTATTCGCTCATCACCTGAAGACGAAGCTCCTGCGCACGGTGCACGATCCCGACGGCTTCGTCCCGGGGGCCAAAGGCATCTGCCCTGGCCTGCAGGGTCTGCGCTTCCTTCCAGAGCTTTTCCAGACGGCCTTCGGACCAGAAGGCGGCATCCATCTCTTCGGATACGAAATCCTGCAGCTCTTCGGGGCTGCCCTCGGGCAGAAGGATGCGGGAGGATTCCACGACCTCCATCAGGTTAGCCACGGCTTCATCCACAGAAGCCTTTGCACGGTTGAAAACCGTCGTGCAGCGTTCGGCACGGATCGCCAGCTGCTGGGCAGCGGAAACCGCCATGGCGGCATTGGAGGATGCACCGGCGGCTGCGCCGCTGGCAATGGCTTCCTTCAAGGCTGCCAGCTGAGCTTTTGCCGCCACCAGCTCCACGCCGATATCGGCAAAGCCATCGCAATCATAGTTGGCTTCCACCCATTTGATCACGCTTTCGGCCTCGGCAAGGCTGCGGCGGGCATAATCCATATAGCGTGCCTGCCGTTCCTCGATCGCCAGACCGGCTTCCTCCAGCTTTTTACGGGTCTCGGCGGCTGCCGATTCCATGCTCTTCATGGTGCGCTCGCACATGGCATCGCATGCCGCATCCAGCTTCATATCCAGTTCTCTGGTGGCTTCGGTCAGGGATGCCGTAAGCTCGGCAGCGCGCTTTTGATGGAATTCATGCAGACCGAGCAACGCTTCGGCTGCGGCATCCTTCTTGCTCTCCAGCGCAGTGAGGGTGGCATCCCACTCTGCATCCATTCTTTTGATCTCGGCGGCGCGCAACTTTTCGGATTCCTCCTCCGCCGCACGGATCTCCATCAGCAGAGATTCGGTAGAGCGCGCCATAACGCCGTCGATCGCCTTCAGTTCCTCCAAAGCCTTTGCGCGGCGGCGTTCCTCGTTGGCAACATAGGCCGAATGGATCATCTTGCCCGCGCCCACCGCCAGTTTTACCGCACCGCGCACACCGTGATAGGTGAGCCATGCCGCACCCGCAATGCCGTACCCTACAAGCACGACCGCACCGCCCATCAAACCTGCTACCGCTTCGCCGATTCCTTCACCGCTCATACCATTTATCTCCTCTCGTTTATTCCGTTATCTGTCAACCGGTCAGGTCGCACTGCGGCGTACCGGTTCGGGACGATCTGAAGGATCGTCGATCACATCGCTCAGGCTCTGGTGCATACCGATGGTCTCGCCCTTGCAGGTCACCTTCATGGAAGAAGGCATGCCCATTTCGGTGAGGCTGCGGTTGATCGCTTCATCATCCGCGCGTCGCTTGGCTTCATCGGGGATGCCGGATTCCTCCACATGGCGCACCAGCTGCTGCTCGTACAGCCCCGTATGGGGGTTGTAGCGGCTTTTGATGGTTACCATACGCTCGTCGCCGTCCTTGGTAAAATACAAGCGCAGGCTGCGGCGGGCATCGCCGGCGGCGTATTCCGGATCGCGGGACATTTCCCAGTCGTTTGCTTCGTGGCCGGCGATCACCTTCTTGGCAAGCTCCAGCACATCGTGACGGCTCAGCAGCATCATGCGGGTACGGGTGTATTCGCTCATCAATGCGCGCTGCACCTCGTTGATGTGCAGCGTCATGATCGCCGCATCATCCTTCACGTCGAAGGCTTCCGCCTGTGCCTGCAGCTCCTGCGCCCGCTCCCAGAGCTTCTTGAGCCGACCTTCACTCCAGAAATCCGCATCCGTCTCTTCGGTAACAAGCTCCTGCAGTTCTTCCGGGTCGCCGGGGTGCAGCAGCTCCCGGGAGGCTTCCACCTGATCCATCATCTCGGCAACCGCTTCCGCTACACGGCACTTGCCGCGGGCAAAGGCCGCCGTTCTGCGCTCCGCCTGCATATGCAGGTTCTGCACCGAGCCTGCCGCAAGCCCGGCATTGCCCGCCGCCGCAGCGACCGAGCCACCTGCCAGCGCACCGCGTACGCCCTCCAGCAGGGTCTCGGTTTCGATCAGTTCGGGGGCAGCCAGCTTGTCCAGATCGTAATGAGCACGGATCCATGCCAGCATGCTTTCCGCTTCGGCAAGGGTCTTGCGTGCATAGCTTTCATAACGGGCGTTCCGTTCCTCTACGGTAGCGGAGGCCTCGTCGATCTTTTGGGTCATTTCCGCAGCGGCGGTGTTCAGCTTTTCGGTGGTGCGCAGGCACATCGCATTGCATTCCGCCTTCAGCTTCAACTCCATGGTTTCGGTGGCCTTCGCCATGGAGGCGGTCAGTTCGGCGGTACGCTTTTTGTGGAAATCGTGCAGAGCGGTAAGGGCTTCGGGGGCTTTATCCGCCTTGCTTTCCACCTCGCGGATGGAAGCATCCCACTCAGCATCCAGCTTGTGCACGGTCTCGAGACGTTCTGCCTCCATACGCTTTTCGGCTTCCTGCATTTCCTTCATGAACGCTCCGGCAGAACGGGCAAGATCGGTGTCCATTGCCCGAAGCTCCCTCTCGGCTTCGTCCCGACGGGTCCTCTCCGCCTCTGCATGGGCAGCCCGGGCAGCCGCAGCCTTTTTCGCCGCACTCTTGCGGTGCATGCGCCCGATACTCTCCGCAGCAAACTGGGTCATCTTCACGGCGCCGTAAATCAACAAAGCAACGACCAGACCTACTCCTTCGAAACTCATACGCCTGTCACACTCCCTTTCTGACGGTTGCGCCGTCCTGCGGCGCCGCTCTCACCCGTAATGGTCTGCGCAACATCGGGCAGCCATGTGCCGTGCAGACCGCTCTGTTCCATAACCGGTACATTAACGCATACCAGATCCCCATCCACAAACAGGGAGGGCTGCCCCAGCTGCAGCGCGCCGTAGGCATCGCCGCTGAGGGTCTGCTCCAGATCGCTGCAAATGCTGAACAGCTCCTGTCGCCGAACGTGCTGATTTTTGGTACCGTCGTAGCGGATCGTCATCATCAGCCCGCCGTTCTGCCTTTGCTGCGTCTGCACATTGATCTGCAGCTCGCCAAAGGAGCCATCCGTACGGCTGAAGACCATGCTGCCGTTGTTTTCGATCTCTTCCAGCGCGGGCTCCTGCGTAAGCTCCCATTCGGGGGCCAGATAGGGCAGCTCGCTGCAGACCCCATCCATCAGCTGGGCCATCAGCAGGAAGGATGCCACCCGGTTCTCCGCCTGCTCCAGCGCCATCTCCAGCTGCCCCGCATAACGGGGGCTGTCCAGATGGATCCGTTTCATTTCCTCCAGCATACAGCGGGGCGCAGTACTGAGCAGGGGGGTCTCCAGCTGCTCCAGCTCGTTCTTGATCGTCTGCAGGGGAGCCTCGTTCCAGAAATACGGTGCGCATACATAACTGAGTTCGCCGCGGTTGAAGCTCCACGCCGCCACGGCGGCATCCTCCAGCTGATCCAGCATGCTCTGGATCGGCTCCAGCGCCATCTGGTTCCAGTACTCCCAGACCTGCAGATCGCTTTCCGCCCGCCGTTCGGTGCTCTGGCACTGGCTGCGCAGCAGCATGGCGCTGCTGGCGACCGCAGGCCACAGCTTCTGGTCGATCAGACCCTGAAGGCGGTTGTAGGCGGTGCGGTGCACATCGATCATATCGCCCTGAAATTCTCTGACGATCTCAGAGCCCATGACCTGATCAAGACTCCGCTTGGCCTGATTGATGCAGGTGCGGGCGTACTCCACCTCCCGCTCCTCCTGGCTGGTGATCCTTTCCAGAAGCTCCCTGAGGCGCTGGTCAAACTCGCGGAACATCCGCTCGATGTTGCTCTGCAGCAGCTTTTCCCGGCGGATGATCTCCGCCTCCAGCTGCCTTGCCTTTTCATCGAGCTGGTTTTGCAGGCGATCCTTGAGGCGTTTGGTTTCCTCCGCCAGCTCCCGCATGCCCTGATTGATCTGCTCCGCCTGCTTCTTTTCCATTTCCACGATCCGGCGGCGCATTTCTTCCTGATGGGCTTTTTCTTCCTTGCGGAGGGCTTCCAGCTCCCTGGCGTGCTTCTCTCTGAGCCTGCGGATCTCCGCATCCCGTTTGGCATCCAGTTCGTCGATCCTTGCACGGGTCCTTGCCCGGATATCTCTTACGCTCTCAGACATGTATGGCGCTCCTTACGATCGTTGTTGCTTATACCCGATCCTCATACTCGCTCTTGATATTGCGCACCCACTCGTTCACCTCGTCGAGAAGCTCGCCGCAGCTGCGCAGCTTGTCCTTCTTGTCCTTGGCTTTGGTTTCGATGCGGGTGAAGACCTCATCCTCGAAGGAAACGGTGAGCAGCTCGTAGCTGGCGCGCAGATCCAGCTGGGTCTGCAGCACCTGCCCCAGAATATTGGACAGACGGCGCACCTTTTCTTCCCATTCCCGCGCCTTCTGCTTTTCCAGCGTGGTGAGGGTATCGATCTCTTTGTTCAGCTTCTTTACGCGGGCATCCAGATCGGCATGGGCGGCAACGATATCGGCAATACCGGCTTCTGCGGCGGCGGTATCGCTCCTGGTCTTTTCCAGCTTTGCCTCTGCAGCCGCCAGTGCGTCCTCCTGCGCTGCGAGTTCTGCTTTCTTCTTCTCCAGAAGGGCTTTGCTGTCTTCCAGTTTCTGTTCGGTCTCCAGCATTTCTTCATCGTTCATGCCCAGCTGGCGGCGGAGCTCCATCAGTTCTTCCAGAGCACGCTGTACATCGGTGTGGCGGGCCTTGAGATCCTCCAGCTGCAGCTGCTTCTTCTGCAGCGCTTCCAGCGCCTGAGCAGTCTGCTCTTCCACCTCCTGCAGGGCTTTCTTTGCCTCCTCAAGCTCGGTCTGCTTGGCATCGCGCCTGGTCTGCGTATCGTCCATCTCTTTCTGGGCTTTCTGAAGCTCGCCCTGCGCAACGGGCAGCAGTTCTTCCTCGACCTCGAACAGGTCGTTCTTGAGCTTGTTCAGCTGGCGGCGCTGCTTCTCCATTTCTTTCTGCACTTCGGCGATGTCTTTCAGCACGCCGTCCCGTTCCTCGTAGAACGCCAGGCGCTCACGGTTTTCGTTAGCTTCCTTTAGCAGCCGATCCCGCTCGTTCGCCAGCGAATCGATGGTTTCGGTCGCCGTTGCCAGCTCTTTCCGCAGCGCTTCCACCGCACGGACAGCCTTGTCCCGCTCAGCGCGCAGCGCTTCCAGCTCAGCGCGCAGCTCTTCCAGCTCTGCCGGTTTCACGACCGGTTCGGAGGGGGTAGGTGTGGAGGGCTTGGGGTCGACAGGCTTCGGCTTCGCGGGATCGCCCACGGAAGGCGTAACAGGCGAGCTGAAGGGATTTTTCTTGGCAGGCTTCACAGGCTCGACCGGAGCCGCAGAGGGAGCGCTGCCGTCTGTGACCACATCGTATACCAGACGGCGGTCGCCGGAAGCAGCCATGATGCGCAGATTCAGACCGCTGGCATATTCTTCCGCAGAGCCGAGGGAGGCCCGGTTGCCGGGCACATCCGTCTTGAGATTGCGGTTCACGGCAAGGTTGCGGGAGCGTGCCCATACACGGGCGACATTGTCGGAGGGGTCACAGGAAAACACCAGCTCTGCACTGCCGGCACATTCGATGGTCTTGCGGTCGGTCACATCGGTTTCCATTCCGTCCTGAACAAGAAGCAGCCTGATCATACTTTAATCACCTTTCACATTCTGTATGGTATGTGTAAACGTATCGTATTGCCGAAAAAACGAGGGGAAAAAGCGGTACTGCCCGGTAAGGACAAAGTCCTTGAGGGAGCCGTTGCGCGCCGCTGCCGATTTGACCAGCCATGCGGTCTCCGCCAGCCGGGTATCGCCGGGGGACGGCAGCCCCAGTGCGGTGATCCGCCCCTGAAAATCTGCCCGCTGCAGCTTGAGCAGCTGATAGCAGACCATATGCAGCCGCCCATCAGCCGCGCTGCGTTCGATGCTTTTGACCGCCTGCCGGGCATCCTCTGCACCGGTGGCGGCGTACTGAGCTGCCATTGCCAGACAGCCCCGCTCCTGAAGCGACAGCGGACGGTCGGAGAAAAGCGGCTCCACCAGCCGCAGCAGGTGCAGGTACATTTCTGTTTCTTTCATACCCGACCTCCTCAGCGTTCCTTCAGCAGGCAAAGAAGCCCGGTGAAGGTCATGCTCACTGGGTTCACTTCGCCGCTCTCCAGATCTGCAAACACCACGGTACAGGCGGTGTCTGTCGAATAGGAGAAGCAGAGAAGGTTCCCGAAGGGATCCACGGCAAAGGGCACAAGCCGCCGGTCGAAGTCCGTTGTCCATTCCAGCGCATCCGCCAGATTGGGGCGCTTTGCCGCCTCTGCGCTCAGCAGGCGGTCAAAGACCCGTTCTCTCCCCCGCAGGGTAAAGATACGGGACAGGGGCGATGCGCCGCTTTGGGCAAGGATGAGTCTCCGGTAATCGGCAGGCAGGGCGATGCCCATTTTCTCTTCCACCGCCCGAAGGATGCTTTCATCCCCGGGGTGGCCTCTGCGCCATTCGATCATGTGATGCTCCTCCTTCCGGCGGTGCGTGCCTTTGCGCCGCCACCCCAGATACTGCGCCCGCCCAGATGCCTGCAGGCCTGATGCACATCCAACGGTACCAGCTGCATATGCCCGATTTCGGTATTATGATGCCAGACATACCCTTCGGGGGTGCGCCCCTCGGAGATGTCGATCAACTGATCCTCCGTAAACTGATTTGCCAGCTCCGGGTCGGGTACCGCGCCCGTATCGGGATCCTCGATCACTGCTTCCTGCAGGGAGAGGATGCACATTTCAAACTGCAGGGCATCGGAGGCATCGATATACTCCGGCTCCAGATACGCATCAAAGCGGGTCACCGGCGAAAAATCGGGCAACGCCTCCCGGTATTCGATACCATCCACACCGTATTGGCGAAGGGTCTCCTGCACCGATTCGCTCTCCGGAACAAATCTGGACTCGCCCCGCACACCCTCGTTGCCCTTTTCATCCACCCATTCGCCGTGGTTGACGGGGGTACGGTCCAGACGTGCCTTGTACATTTCGGAATCCGGTTCTACCCTGTCCGGCTGCTCCACGGTCTCCGGGGGCCGATCCTGCGCATCGCACATGGCAAGACAGCGCGCAGTCAGCTTTTCCACTTCCTCCGGCGGCATATCCGGGTCGGCCTGGATCCGATCGATGATCTGCTGCACCTCTGCCTCGTTGCCCTCATAGACCGCACCGCAAAGCGTAAGCACATTTTCCAGCGAATGCTCGCCCTTCGCCGCGCTTTCCCGGAAGGCCTCCTCCGCCTCCCGGCGGATCTGCAGCCCGGCTTCCCGGGCACGCTCGGCCTCTGCCTGAGCTTCGATCGCCGCCACGGTCTCATTCACATCGCCCTTGACGGTTTCCGGGTCGATGCGCTTCACTTTGACCGTAACATGCTCAAGTCCGTCGATGCCGTCGGTGCGGACAACAGATGTATCCTCGTCCTCCCTGACCAGCAGAGCGTCGACAGAGCCGCCTGCTTCGGTGCGTATCGTCTCTTCGGTGATACCCAGATCTTCAAATGCGCCGCGCAGCTTTTTGCCCTCCGGGGGTTTGGCAACGCCGGGACCTGTTTTATCACCGAAGTTTTCCACGTAGATCGAGTCGTCCATCCTGTGGTGAAGGGTGGCTTCGGCCTCGATATGCTTTGTGCCGCCCTCCTCCGACAGGGAGAAGCGCAGCGCGGTGGCGGGGGTGGTAACGCCTGCCATGGGCAGGTCAAACCCGCCCGCACCGGGATTGATATCCTTTTCAATGGCGGCGAGATAACGTTCCTTCATTGCTTCGGACAGACCGGGATCGCTGCGCACCATATCGGACAGCTGCTGCTTCATTTCCCCGGTTCTGCCCTCGTTCTTCTCTGCCAGAAGGGCTTTTTCCCTCTTGGAAAGCTCGGCAGCGGCAGCCTCGCCGGTGATGCTGTCCTTCTCCAGCCGGACCATCAGCTGGGCGCGCTCGTCTTCGGAGATCCGATCCGACTGCTGCCGGTAGTAGGAGACCATCACCTGCGCCCGTTCCTCGTCCCTGAGCACATCGGGCATCTTCTCGTCCGCATCTACTGCCAGCTTATCGGAAAGCAGCAGCGCGGAACGGATGAAATTCCCGTTGGGATCCATATCTGCCCGCTTATCCGGGGCAACCTCTTCCAGCACCTCCCGGCGCACAGGACTGTCTCCCGTTACACCGGCTTTTTGCAGCGCAGTATCCGGGTCTTCGGGCAGCACATTGTGCTCTGCCATCGCCAGACGGGCATCCTCCAGCACTGCGCTGTCCACTGCGCCGTCCAGCAGGGGTGCATGCTTGTACTCAAAGGCAATGGCGCTGTCCACACCGTGGAGACCGTCCTTGCCGGGACCTTGCCGGGCCTGTCCGGACAGGTAGCCCTCATCGTGACAGATCGCCGCAACGATCAGTGCGGCGCGCATATCCGCAGCGGTTGCCTCCGATTCGGGAGCCCGCTCCCGCACATTGGCAGCGGCCTGCTCCAGCACCTCGTCGGGGATATCCCGGGTGCGCTCATACACGCCATAGAGATGGGATACCCCGTGGCTTCCGATGCCCCGGCTCTGGCTCTCCGCTTCCTGTGCATACACCGTTCTGCGGGCATCCTCCAGAATGGCCTGTTTTTGCTCGTCGGAGATCTCCCGCCCCTCCTCCCGGAGGGAATCCAGCACAGCATCCAGATCGCCGACCATGGTATCCACCGCTTCGGTCTTGGTGATCTCCTTGCCCTCGCCGTCCCGGAAGGTCTGGGTGGCGCTTTCGTGCTCCACCTGCCGGAGCGTTTCTTCGGTGTACTCCTTCAGATCCAGCTCTTTCAGAGCTGCCTCTGCCTTCTTTTCCACATCCTCCGATGTCTCCCGGGTCTCTGCGATCCCGGCAGCCCCGGTTTTCTCTTCCACAAGCGGTTCGTACAGCTTCTCGGCGGTCGTTGGCCCGGGCTTCTTTCCTGCCTCCGGCGATTCGGTGACGAGGGAGGCTTCGGGGGTCTCGGCGGGCTTTTCCGTTTCCACGGTGGTTTTGGGGGGTTCGGTGACCCTGCCGGGGGTCTCGGTGACCGGCCTGCGCCCGAGGAAGGCTTCCTTGCCCTTGCGTTCGGGCTTTTCCACGCCGGTCTTTTCGGTTTCTTCAGAGGTCTCGGAGATTTTCGTAGTCTCGGCGGGCTTCTCCGCCTCCACGGCGGTTTTGGGGGTTTCGGTGACCCTGCCGGGGGTCTCGGTGACCGGCCTGCGCCCGAGGAAGGCTTCCTTGCCCTTGCGTTCGGGCTTTTCCACGCCGCTCTTTTCGGTTTCTTCAGAAGTCTCGGGGATTTTCGTAGTCTCGGCGGGCTTCTCCGTTTCTACGGTGGTTTTGGAGGTTTCGGTGACCCTGCCGGGGGTCTCGGTGACCGGCCTGCGCCCGAGGAAGGCTTCCTTGCCCTTGCGTTCGGGCTTTTCCACGCCGGTCTTTTCGGTTTCTTCAGAAGGCTCGGGGATTTTCGTAGTCTCGGCGGGCTTTTCCGTTTCTACGGTGGTTTTGGGGGTTTCGGTGACCCTGCCGGGGGTCTCGGTGACCGGCCTGCGCCCGAGGAAGGCTTCCTTGCCCTTCAATTCGGGCTTTTCCACGCCGGTCTTTTCGGTCTCTTCAGAAGTCTCGGGGATTTTCGTAGTCTCGGCGGGCTTCTCCGTATCTACGGCGGTTTTGGGGGTCTCGGTCGCCTTCCCGACCCCTACGCTTTCAATGCTGTACTTGGAAGCGGAAGCGGTTTCGGTCTTTTCCGTAACAGGCTTGATCTCGTACGGATTGCCGGAACCGGTGGCGGTGCTTTCCGTTACCGGCTTGATCTCATACGAGCCGCCGGATCTTCCCTTCTCCACAGAGGAGGTTTCCAAGCTGCTGCGGGAAGGACCCTCCGCGCTGCTGCCGCCTCTCGCCATAAGTCCGCCTCCTTCCTGTACAATACGCTACTTTCGTTCCAGCTCGTTCCCGTAACGGGCAGTGATCAGCGCCGCCATGCGGGGATCGTCGGGATAGAGCGCAGCCGCCAGAGATGCCGCCGTACAAAAGCGATCCGGCGCTTCGGGCGCGCTGCCCCGGCTTGCGGCATACTGCCGCACACCATAATCGATAATGGCATCCACCAGTCTGGGGTCGGGGCCGTTTTCCCGGAACCGCTCCAGATAATCCGCGCTCTGTTTGGCCCGGACAGGCCCAAGCGCATACTCTGCCACCTGTTTTGCCGTCGCAGCGAATGCGCTTGCCCTGCAGGTTCTGCCCGTCCAGTTGCGGCAGCCCGTGCAGGGATGCTCGGACGTTTCCGTCCCTCCGCCGGAAAGCACGCCCTCCGCCGCCCGCAGCACGCCTGCCCGGTTGGCGGCCCTGCTGCGCTTGACCAGCGGGAACTTGACCAGCTTGGGGCGGTTGTCGCCCTCGGCATAGACCGCGCCGACACCGCGACGCAGCATGGAAAGCGCCTCGCACTGTTTGTCGTTCATATGCATCGCGCCGCCCACAGCCTGCCTGTCCTCCTGATCCACCATGCGGTGCACGACCTTCAGGTTGGTGTTGCGCACCGCATCCTGCGCCAGCTTCATGGGCGACTGGTCGGCGATCATGATGCCCTGACCGTAGCTGCGGATCTCGGAGAGCATATTGCAGAAGAATTCCACAGAAGCTGCGCTGCTGCTGTTTTCCGCAGGGGCGACCCGCTTGAGCAGCCGGTGCGCTTCTTCGATGATCAGCAGATGTTCAAAATCCCGGGATCCGCCTGCGCTCTTTACCCGGCGATACTCGTAGAGCCGGTTCATCATCAGACCGATGGTGAAGGCTTTGGTTTCATCATCGCCAAGGCTTTCCAGCTCCAGCACCACCGGCAGGGTGAGCAGCCTGTCCAGCGGGGTAGAGCTGCGCACATTCAACATTTGCCCCTTGCCGCCGATCATCAGGGATTTGACGCGGGTCTGCAATGCACCCGTTACGTTATCCCGGATCTCCTTATCGTAGGCCGTACCCTCCACAGTAATGGGGATCTGCCAATACAAATCTGCCAAAGTGGGGTAACGCTTTACCCGGCGGGCGTTGGCTCCCGTGGATACATCCCAGCCGTAATCCCGGTATACCTCATACACCGCCTGCTCCAGAATAAAAGGCATGGGGGTATACATATCAAACGCCGCCTTGAAGGTGGAAAGAAGGGCATCCACATGGGTCTGCAGGGAAAAGCCCTCTGTGCATTCAAAGGGATTCAGACGGAAGGGAGAGCTCATCTCGCCAAGGGGCATCACACAGAGCTTCTCAAAGCCTGTAAAGCCTGAAAGCTCCCAGTATTCGCTCTTGGCAGACTCGATGACCATGAAGGGAATGCCCTTTTCTGCATGAAGCGTACGCAGCATGGAACGGATGGTGTTGGACTTACCGCCGCCGGTCGCGCCGACCACCAGCACATGGCGGGAAAAATCCATGTGCGGAAAGCGGTAGCTGCCCACCGCGTCGTCTGCATAAGGCGACTGGAGAATATCGCCCAGCGCGATGGTCTCCCCATCGCCGTACACCCGGCGGGCGGTAAGATCGAAACGGGCTTCCTCATTGATGAAGAAACCGGCGGTCTCCCGGTCGGGCAGCATCAGAAAGGCGGCGAGCTGTGCGCTGGACAGGGGGGTGAGCGCATTGTTGGCATAAGCGGAATCCCTTACCGCCAGCGGATGGGACGAGGGCATATACAGATACCGCGCACGCCCCATGTACCAGGTAATTTCCGCCACGCTCTGATGGCAGACCACCGGCTCCGGGCCGGCGTTTGCACCGCTGTAGGCGGACCGGAGCAAACCTGCCAGCCGCTGCCCTGCAGCCTCGTCGGGCCCCAGGAACCAGCCGGACATCCGCCATGCGCCGGTGTCTCTGGCAGCGCGCAGATGCTCCTCCACCCGCTCCAGATCTTTCAGAAACTGCCGGCAGGCATAGTTGACCACGGTGATGGTACGCTCTTCCATGGAGCTGCCCGCAACGCTGTACTGCTCCTCTCTTGCAGCCGAGCCCTTGTTGGCATAAAGCTCGCTGAGCATGGCGGCGTTTACGGCGGGATCGGCGGCTTCGCAAAGATACAGCAGCATAAAGGGGGTGCCCTTCATGCCTGTAATGATGGTCTCTACAGGGTTGAGGTACTTTTCTCCCTCGGCAGGGATGCAGGGCATGCCGGTAATATAGCCGCCGCACCGGGCAGTGAGTTTTTTGTACATACCCCGCGTGGTGTTCTTGATCAGCGATACCAGACTTTCTGCACCGGCGCTGAATTGCACATCCTGCAGCACGCCGGCAAAAACGCCCGCCGGCATTTTGGAGCAGCCGGGCTCAGTGCCCAGATAAAAACCGGTTTCCTGTCCGTCGCTGGCAACGACAAAGGCGAATTTGGTCTGTGCAGCGGCAAGACCGGCGAGCGCATTGGAGATGCGGCGGTGCAGCGCTGCTGCGTCGCCCTCTTCCCACGCCCGGCTCATGCCGTCGATGCGGATCAGCTCGGAAATGCCCGTCTCCCTGCAATCCGCATCCGACTGCGGCGCTGTGCCGATCCGCAGCAGCTGTTGGCTTAACAGGTAGTATTGATGCTCCCGTTTGCTTCCGCTCATCGCCATGTGTGATCCGCTCCTTGTTTACGCCTTTGTTATACCGCTACCATCGGCGACGCCGCCGGAAAGTGTTTCTGAGCCAGAAGTAACCGATAAGCAGCAGGATCGCCGTGGCGATCAGCTCGGGGCCCTCCACCGCCAGCCAGCCGAACAGCGGCGCGATGACACCGTTGATGAGTGTGGTAAGCAATCCAAAACCCAGCACGATGCCCAACAGGGCGAGGATGCGCAGGCTTGCCGCGCTCTTGGCGCGGGGGTCTGCCAGCGGCGCCCAGTCTGCCTTGTCGTCCTCGTCCAGAAAGCTGCGGCTTTCTGCCCGGGTATCCCACCAGATGCGCTGCGCCATCAAATTGCTTCTGCCCTGCAGACGCCCCTTGATGCACACATGCTGACCATCCACCAGATGGATGTCGCCCAGCACACTGACAGCCACCGTTCCCTGAGCCGGATCGTCCGGGATGAGGAAAAAGGTATAGCCCTTCTGGCTGGGGGAGTAGGGATCACCGGCAAACAGCGAGGTGAACCAGCGGGTCATTTTGCCGGGGATGCTGTCCTCCGGCATTTCCGACAGCTTGCTCACACGCCCGCAATAGCCGTTACGGCAGGGCAACGCCGCCGCCCGGGCCGCCGCCGCTTCGGCAGCGGCGCGCTCCTCGGAACGCAGGCGTTCCTTTTCCGCCTTGGCAGCCTCCCGGCGCGCAGCGGCTTCTGCCCTGCGGCGTTCCCGTTCGACATCCGCTTCCGTGTCTGCCGGCTTGCTGTACGGAGACTTGTGCGCCTGCACAGGCTCTGCTGCATGCTCGGGTTCGTAGAAGGGATCCCGATCCGGAACCGTCTTGGACAACCGTTCCGCACGGATGCTTTTGGGTTCCCGGCGGCTCACCGGCGCAGAGGCGGGCTTGCGGTCGAACCAGCTTTCGTCATCGTCGGAAGCGGCGGTCGTGGGAGCGGGCTCCTTTACAGGCGCATCCTTGACCGGTGCGGCTTTCGCAGGCTCCCTGACCGGTCGGTCGGTACGCCCTGCGCTGCCGGCGGCGGTGCGACCGGCCGACGGCTTCGCAGACGGCGTTACGCCCACAGTCCAGACACTGCTGATTACAGGTTTTCTTTCATCTGCCATTGGCTATCTCTCTCTTCGTTAACAGGTAATTACAGGGCGCAGCCGATGCACCCGGCCAGGAACCAGAGCAGCGCCAGCGCAACACAGCTCTTCAGAATGACCCTGGACATATTCAGTTTGGTAAAGGCGCCCACCAGCACGTAGCATGCCAGCACCAGCAGCATGCCCGCGGTCTGCAGGGTAAACAGCACCAACGCCATCTCCACGATCACGGATCCAACGCCCGCCGACCGGAACAGAAGCGCCAGAACGATCGCGAGCAGATCGACGAAAACAATGGTGAAACCTGCGCGGTTGGGGCGGCGCAGGGAGATGCGCTCGTCGCTCTCCATCACGCCGAATACCAGCAGCCGCAATGCCCACGCCCCTGAAATGGCAAGCACCTGCGAAGCCAGCACATTGCCCGGCACGCTGCCCAGGATCCCCATCGCTCTGTTCCAGACGATCAGCGGCGATGCAAGAGAAAAGTTTTCAGCGATCTTTCCGACCACACCGGTGATCCCCCGCCACAATGCGGGAAAGAAATCCCCGACGGAAAACTCGCCAAAACAATCCAGCATCGCTTCCGGGCGGTCGAACATTTCCGGAAGGGTCATACAGAAGATCCATTGCAGGATGGTAAATGCGGCGACCACATACCAGACAGCGTTTGTCCACCGGGCGAGGGTGACCACGCGCGGGGAAACGCCGCCCGAGAGGATCACGGGGGCGCGTCCGTCTGTTTTCACGGGTTTCTTTTCGGGCTTTGCTTTGGCCGGCTTTTCGGGCTTTGCCTTAGGCGGTTTCTCCGCCTTTACCCGCGGGGGCTTTTCCGTCTTTACCCGCGGCGGCTTTTCGGGCTTTACCTTTGGCGGCTTCTCTGCCTTTGCCCGCCCGGCGGAAGCCGCCGGTTTCTTCCGGGTCTTCTCCTGCAGCTTCTTTTCGGAGGTACGGCGGTCTGTGCCGCACACCCGACAGGAGCTTTCATCAGGCTGGTTCTGGGCTGTGCAGATGGTGCATACCCAATCCCTTACTGCCATGTTGCTTCTCTCCTTAACGCAGCCGGATCAGCTGCTGCATGACCAGTATCCTCAGGCTTCTGACGTAACGGGTCTTGTCTGCCTTGATCAATGCATACATTGGCTTGCCGGTGGCTTCCTCCAGACAGTGCCAGATCTGCACATAACCTGCAGCGGTCATGTTCTCTTCGTTGAGCGTGTACATTGCCTGATCCGCCGGCGACAGTCCCTGCCCCAGCATACGGTAACCGTCGATCACTTCGCCGCCGGAAACCGATGCGGTCCTGGGTTTTGCAGGCCCGGCAGCGGCTGCGCCGCCCTTACCCGCCAGCAGACCCTTCACCTTCATCATGGAGAAGGTATAGATACGGGGCGCATAGCCATCAAAAGTAACGGCGTAGCAGAGCTCGTCCCCCTGCTTGGCACGGCGGATGCGCTTCACAGCGCGCCCTGCGCCGGTCTGATAGCTGTAGCCCTCGTGCTCCGGCCATACATCCTCGAAAGGAGGCAGATTATCCACAAACGCTTTGTCCCGCAGGGTCTGCAGCACCATGCCGGCATCGGGGCGGTCGTCGGGGTCGTCGGCGGTCATGGCGCGGATCAGCTCGTTGATATACTGCTCCTGCATCGCCGGATGGTTCAGGTTGATCTGATAGGCGTGGTTGATAATGGGTGGTTTTTCTGCCGTCAGGATGCGGTAAAACATAATGCCCAGGGCAAAGATATCGGATTTGGCGGTGATGCGGGACTGGAGCTTCGCCATCAGCTCTTCGTCTTCGTCGTCTTCGATGCTCTTGTATTCCACCACTTCCGGCGGAAGGTAGCCGTCGGTGCCGCCCACATCGTCGGGGTGAGGCACCTTGCCGTCCATGTAGGAGTGGTCGAAGTCGATCATCACGGCACGGGGCTCGGAGCCGTGCATAACGCACAGGGCGTTCTCCAGCTTCAGGTCGCCGTGGCGCACGTTAACGGAATGGATGCGCACCATGGCATCCGCCAGACTTTCCAGCAGCATAAGGCGGGAAGGGGTATCGGAAAGGCTGTCCAGCTTTCTGGCGCCCTCCACAAAGGGCACAACCTCTATAACGCCCTGATCGTCGCCGGTACGGTTATCCAGCACCTCCTTGGCGAAGGCGATCCTGCCGGTGCCCGCATCGGCACGGCGCAGCCGGTCGTGAAGCTTGCGCAGATCGCCCAGCACAGCTTTGCACCTGTCTACGGCTTCCTTGTACCGCGTCATGGTGAAGCCCTCTTCCGACGGGTAACGAATGTAGATCTTCATCAGGTAGCTGCGTTTGGCCTTCGTTGCCGATGCCACCGACATATTGCTGCTGATGCGCCAATCGTGCCCTCTGTCATCCGGCTGAATGGTATATCCGCTAATAACAACAGCCATATGCGCTTACTCCTTCCGTGTCATGATCGCTTCAAACTCCGCGGTATAGGCCCGATTATTTTCCTGCTCGCGGCGGCTCTTTTCGGTAAAGGCGGGATACTTGCGGTCCAGCTCGTCCATGATGCTCTGCAGCTCCCGGCGCAAATCCTCGGGCAGGGTATCGGGGTGCTGCAGGATGGCTTCCTCGATCAGCGCCACGGGGCGGTTCATAAACAGCTTGCAGGAGAAGCTCTCCCGCACCGCGGGCTCCACTTCGCTGCTGCGCCTCCGGATCCGCTCCCGAAGCCGGCGGACAGCATCCGCCAGATCGATGAAGCTCTGCTGCACTTCCTCGTTCAGCTGCCCGAACGCCGCCGGCTGCCGGTTATTCAGAAATGCGTTGCAGACGGCAGTGATGGCAGGGCTTTCGTCCTTGATGAGCTTATGGAATACAGCGTCACCCTCCGAGCGGAGCGCCTCGCTTCTTCGCAGGCAGCGTTCCATCTCTCTGTTGGCGTTCTGGATCTGCGTCACATTCTGATCGATCCACCGCACGCAGTCGCCGACAAGCGCCTCGTCGTACGCAGGCAGGGAAACATCGGTGTTGCCCGCCAGCTGTCCGGCGATCCGGCTGATCTCCTTCATCAAATCGCCGATCCTGAACTCCATCGCTCTGCGTTCCCGGGTGATCTGAGCCAGCTTATCTGCCGGGTCCTCCTCCGGGCGGCGACCGGTGTGTATACCCATCTGCTTCTGAGGCTTTTCCCGCAGATGCAGCCAATAATACTCGATCTTTTTCCTCAGCTCGCCCTCCAGACGGTTGCATTCACGGGTATCCTCGTCGTTACGGCTCAGCTCTGTCTTGATCTCCGCCTCCACGCGGACGCGGTTGGCGGGTTCCTCCAGACGATCCATGCTGCGCCGGCGCACCCACTCGCAATGCTCCCAGCACCTCTCCGCATAGGGACGCAGCAGAGAGGTCTTTTCCATGTTGCGATTCACCCGGTTTTCCTCGAGCTGCTCCTCTTCCTCGGCTGTAAGCGCCAGACCCGCCTGACCCTCGGCCATGCCGTAGCGGTCATTCATATACCGGAGGCGGTGTTCCGCCATCTTGCAAAGGCGCATGAAATGATCGAAGCCGAAGGCGGCAATTGCCATGGTGGAGCAGTCGTCGGTGCTTACATAGACAGGCAGACCGCCATTGCCGCCGCTCACGGGGGTGGCGAAGTAGGAGTGCATGCTCTTCATGGCATCGCTCAGATCGCCGTGCTCCCGGTCGCCCAGCCGGGACATGACAAAATGCTCAAACCAGCGATCCGAGGGGAAAGCATCAAAGCAGCCGTCGCTGCAGGTGAGGATGGCGCAAGGCTTCCTGACCCTGTGGTAGCCGCAGCGGAAGTAGAAGGGATGGTTTACTGCCACGCAGTTGGTAAGACCGCCGTCGCTTTCCCGCTCCTGTGCGGGAAGCAGCCGCCGCATGGCCAGCATGGCGCCGCTGTTGCCGTATTCCAGGGGCATCAGCACAGCTGCCAGAGAGTCGCCCGCCTGAATGGAGAGCAGGTGCACTTCGTCCTCTTCCTCCAGAAAGACAACGCCGCTGTAGGTGGTACCCATCAGGGAGAGATTGTCGTCTCTGGTATAGTCCCAGTTGAGACCGCAGTTGCTCACCGCCCGCTTGAGCCGCTTGCCCAGCTCTTCGGCAAAGGTCTGCTCGCAGTTTGCCAGAATGGTGTCCCGCTCTTCCTCGTCTGCATTTGCCAGCGCGTGCATCTGGGCTTTGAGATTCTCCTCGGAGCGGTAGAGCTTATCCTCCAGTATGCGGCGCATGAAGATGCTGGTGAGGCGGGAGCCGAAATAACCGCTCTTGCGCGCGCCCACAGCGGCATATTCGCCGCCCACGGTAAGCAGGTAGTCGAAGTTTTCAGCATACATCTCCTCATACCGTTCGGGGTGCTTACCCAGACAGCCCTGGGTAGCGGCATAGAAAGACTCCTGCGGGCGCAGAAGACTGCCGTTGATGCTCCGCTGGGGAACGCCGCCCCGGGCGCCGGTACCGTCTGCCACGCTGATCAGGCAGCGGCCGATATAGGGTCTGGCATCGTCGCCGAAATCCACCTGCAGGGGGCCGGTGTAGGTCTGGGACGGTTTGCCGAAATAGAGTGTTTCTTTCATGGTCTCACACATGTTTTTCTGTCCCTCCGCAAATGCCGAAAGTGTTTTCCGCTAACAGATAAAGATACTGCATATCCGGTATACATCAGATATGCAGTAAAACAGGGCTATCCAACTGTCGGATCAGAAGGTGCCGGTAAGGGTGGCGAGCGCATCTTCCAGATCGATCTCCTCACAGCCGCCGTCGGGGCGGGTAGGCACCACCCACGCACGTTCCCATGCTTTGATGGCAGACCAGGTGTCGCCGGAGGAGATGGGGGCATAGATGACCAGACGGCCGTGTCTGGGAGAATAGTAGGGTGCGAATTCCTGATCGCCGTGGTCGAACATCTCGTGCAGCTCTGCCAGATCCATGGGCATGCCTTCGGGATAGTTGGAAGCCACCACGCGCTTTTCCTCCTGCAGGGGCAGGGCGGCGGCGTCGGTGAACAGCATGATGGCATGGCGGCGGAAACGGCCGCCGGTACGGGTCCAATTGGAGCGGAGGGCCAGCGCGATGGCTTCCAGAGCGTTCTCGGGATTGTCACCGCCGCCCTGGGCTTCGATGCCGTCCACGAAGTTTTCGAAGGCATCCATCTCGCTGGGGTTGGTCAGGTCGAAGAACTCGCTCTGCACCATGGCGTCGTCGCCGTCGCACTCATAATCGCGGAACACGATCACCTTGACGCGGAAGCCGCCTACGCCGCGGCTGGTATTGAGCATGGCGTCGGTGTACATATCGTATACATTCTTGGCCTGCGCCTTTACGGTATCGATAATGCCGTGCATACTGCCGGTGCCGTCGATGCAAAGGCATACGTCAACATTATACTGATTCATATTCTGGTTGGCATACTGCGTCATGGTGGATCATCCTCCGTCTTGTATTTTTCGGAAAGCCGTACACGACAGGTGTAAAAGCAGCGGAAGTACCGTTCCTTTTGCAATGCGAGTATGGCTTTTCCTGTGTGAACCCAGTGTTTGACTGTTTCGCTCGAACAATGTCTGACGGCACGACTGCCGATTGGCATAATTGTAACATATTTGACGAAAACCGTCAATGGATTTCCCTTGCGGGTTCTGTGTGCAGAAACGGCAAACCGGATGCCCGTACAGATCCGGGACGGTTTACCGAACCGGTATACAACAGAGCGGCAGTAACAGGGTTATCCGATCGTCGGATCAAAAATCACCGAAAACGAGCGTGACAGCATCTTCCATAGCATCTTCCATAGCATCTTCCATACAGAACTCACTGTCGAACTCACTATAGAGGCAGCTGTCGGAATGGAGCGTCCATGCGAGGTTCCATTGCCCAACGGCAGACCAGGGATTCCCGGAAGTGACGGGAGCAAAGGCCGGCAAACGTCCTCCCCTGTACCAATAGCAAGGAGCATATTCAGAACCGCCATTGTCGAACATCCCGTGCAGCGCTTTCAAATCCTTGGGCATATCTTCCGGATCATTGGAAGCCGCCACGCGCTTTTCCTCCCGCAGGGGCAGGGCGGCGGTGAACAGCATGATGACTTGTTTGCGGTAACGACTGCCAATACGGTTCCATTTGGCGTGCAGGGCAAGGGCGATGGCTTCCGGTGCGTTCTCCGGTTTGCCGCCGCCAAAAAACGCGATGTTATCCACGAAGTTGCGGAAGGCAGCCCTCTCACCGTCCTGTCTTTTTCCGGAAACTTTGCTCAACGGGTGCAATAGGGCTGCTCATCGCAGCCGGAACCACCCCAAAGGCTCTCTATATCAATATCGTAGACACCGTTTTCGCATTGGACAGGAATAACCCACGTTCTCTCCCAGGTCTTGATAGCATACCAGGTACCGTCGACAGTGAGGGGCGCATAGATGACCAGACGGCAGTGTCTTGGAGAATGATCGGGTGCATAGGCGGGGTCGCCGCCGTCAAATACAGCGTGCAGGCCCGCCAGATCCTGGGGGATGCCTTCCGGATAGTTGGGTGCGGCTGCGCGTTCCCGATCCTGCAGAGGCAACGGTTCAGATGCGGTAAACAGGATAACGATCTGACGCCGGAATCTGCCGCCGATTCGTTTCCAGTCGGAGCGCAGGGCAAGGGAGATGGCTTCCAGAGCATTCGGAGAGCCGCTGCCGCCGCAGGCTTCGATCCCATCCACGAAGCGATTGAAGGCTTCCTGCCCGTC
>JAFXBE010000022.1 GCA_017516765.1 Clostridia bacterium
CATTTCCGCAACCTCAGTCGGCGTACAGCCCACTAACCGTGGTCTGTACTTGCTTCGGTTGACGACTGCGGGTCGCTAACGCCTTTGGCGTTGTGCGCACTGCGCACGCACTTCCCTTCGTCTCCCCTGCCGGGTGTGGGCGGAGCCCACAATCCCTACGCCGCAGCGTTTCCCTGCAAGCACAGCGAGCACCGAAGGTGCAAGATGTGCGACTTTGATCGAAAAGTATGAGTTTTTAAGCAGTCTGAATGCCCGGCATCATTGCCGGGCATTTCTGTTTGGGGCTCGGATCGTCAGTACATCAGGGAACGAACGGTCTCCATATCTTGCTGTACCAGCGAGAAACGGTCTTCCGCCAAGGCGCACAGGGGCAGCGCGCCGTAATTGTTCTCCAGCACCACAGTGCCGTTGTAGCTGCGATTTCTGAGGGTTTCCATCACCTCTGCAAAGGGACTCTGACCGGTGCCCAGCAGCATGCTGCCCATACTGCCTCCATCTTTGACATGGAGATGGCTTCCCAACCTGTCCCAATGGGCATTCAGCACTTCGACGGCGCAATCGCGCCCGAAAACAGAATAATTCTGGCTGTCGAACAGAAGCTTCAGCCGGGGATAGCCGCAGTCATCGAAAAGCTGCGTCATTTCCTGCGCATCCAGTACGTTTTCGGTCCAGACAGTCAGTCCGCTGGCGGCGGCTGCTTCGCAGGCAAAGCGCAGGGCTTCCACGGTGTGCTCGTAATGCGCCCGGGTATGGATCTCGCCCGCACCGAAGCTGGGCAGGGTGATGCCCTCCAGTTCCATATCGGCGGCGGCTTCCAGAGCGGCAAGGATGGTATCTTTGGCGATCTGTCCGTCCGGGGTGTTCAGTCCGTCCGCCACACCGTAGCGGCAAAGGGCGTTGACGGTCATCGGCAACAGGCGGATCCCTAAGGCCCGGCTGTCGTTGACATACAGCTTCCGCAGCTGTTTGTGGGACATGGCCATGCCGCTTTCCCAACTGCCGAACTCCAGCTGCACCGCATCAAAACCGAGCTGCTTTGCCAATTGCAGGGTGTAGCCGTGGTTGTCGGGCAGGCTCCATTGGGTAATGCCTATCGTCCACATGGGATCACGCACCCGCCTCTCCGGGATAGAAGATGCCGTTGCTGTGACGGATCCGGGTACAGATCCTGTTTGCCGCGAGAGACTCTGCAAGAGGCATCACAGGGGATTCCTTCAACCCGTCAAGGATGCAGGCTGCCGCATGGTCAAATTCGTAGTGGTAAGGCTCGGTCTCCTGTTCAAAAGCAACCACCCGGGGTTCCTGCCCATCCGCATACAGGGTAAAGGACTTGGGCTTCCAGAAACCTTCCAGCGTGATGTGCCCCTTGGCGCCGTAGATCTGCATATAGTCGTTTCCGCTTGCATCCATACCGCAAAAGAACTGGGCGATGGCGCCGTTTGCATACTGCATCTGCACGCTGGTGTTCATATCCACACCCTCCGGTGTTTTGCGGCACAGGCTCTGGACGTTCTCGGGCTCGCTGCCCAGCAGCTGCATACAGAACATGAGCGGATACACGCCCAGATCCAGCAGCGCACCGCCTGCCAGAGCGGGGTCGAACAGACGGCTGGCGGGATCGTAAGTGCCGACGCAGCTCCAGCTGAACTCGCCAAAGACATTGCGCACTTCACCGATCACGCCCTCGCGGATCATCTGCATCAGCGTCTGCACACAGGGCTGGAAGCGGGTCCACATGGCTTCCATCAGGAATACGCCGTTCTCGCGGGCGCAATCGATCATCTTTTGCAGCTCTTCGGGGTTGGTGGTCATGGGCTTTTCGCAGATCACATGCTTGCCGTGGCACATCATCAGCATAGCCTGCTCAGCATGGAAGTTGTGGGGCGTAGCGATGTATGCCAGATCCACCTCGCTGCTTTGCGCCAGCTCCAGATAGCTCCCATAGGCATGGGGGATGCCGTAGGCTTCGGCGGCTGCCTGCGCCCGGCTCAGATCCCGGGCAGCGATGGCGGTGACTTCCACGTTTTCGGAAAGGTGCATGTCTTTCATTACGCGGGCGACAATGGCGCCTGCACTGACGATTCCCAGTCTGATCTTTTTCATTGTCCGTTCTCCTTTTTGATGGGGTTTTGTTGCGGCTACAGGGAGTGTGTGTTCGTACGGTTTGGCTGCGGCATCGTTGTAATCAAGATGATACAGACCGCGGTTGCAGATGAGACTGCTACAGGAAGGATATGAAGGCATCCTTTGTCAGTTCATAGTCGACGGAAGATTGCCACACGCCCAGCTGATCCTGCCAGCTGTTCTCGTTTACCCGCAGCTTGCGGAAGCCCAGAGATTCATATACATGCTGTGCCCGCAGATTGTTCAGGTTGGTATCCAGAATGATCCTGCCATAGCCCAGTTCGTCGAACAGAGTGCGGATGAACAGACTCAGGATTATTTTGCCCAGCCCTTTGTTCTGCATGGAAAAATCGCAGATCTTGATGCCGATCTCGCAGGTATCGGCAGAGACTTCGCTGTAGTTCATTTCGCCGATGGGTTTATCCCCGTAGAGGATCATGTGTCGGTGGTTCCCGGAGGAATGCCCGGTGGTGTTGGTTTGGAGCTTTTCCCGGACAGCGTCCGTGGTGGTGCCCAGGCCGTTGGGGAAGCCTGCATGCGCCATAACCTTACCATCGTTCCACCACAGACAAAGCTGCCCGGCATCCTGAAGGGTGGCATCACGGATCGTTAATTCGCCGTATTGTTGTTTCATATGGTTCCTCCAAGTAAGAACAGCCACTGTTCGGAAGGGTTTATGCCCTGTTCTGTCCGGCTTCTCCGTTGCCCAGTCTGCTCCAGAAACCAAAGGTCATGGGCCAGAGCACGCTGGCTGTAACGGTCATCAGAAAATAGCGGATACCGTTGGTAAACTGCGCATCGCCGAAGATAGCGTTCAGCAGGGGTTTCAGACCGATGCGAACACCCATGACCAGCGCTGCACCGATGATCAGCTTCAGGATCTGCGCCCACCATACCGCCTTGGTTTCGTAGTGCAGGGAATGCGTATCTGCCAGCCAGCCCACCACCAGACCTGCCATGGTACCCAGACAGACCCATGCACTCTTCTGACCATGGGCATCAAATTCCGGGTTGTTGGCTTCCCGGATGGGAGCGAAGTTTACATACAGCACCAGCGCCAGCGCAAAGACAACTGCGCCCAGCAGGATGCGCAGCGTGGCTTTGGGATCATTTTCGCTGCGATCCATCAGCAGGTTCAGCACGATCACAATGATGGGACCGGTCACCAGCGAAACGCCCACATCCAGCGGGGTGTGCACGCCCAGATACATCCGGCTGAAGCCCACCAGCAGCGTCATTACGATGCAAAGCGCCGTTACCCATCTTTTGCGCAGCCAGACTGCCACTGTGCCGAATACGCCCGTGGCGGTCTGTGTATGCCCACTGGGGAAGGAATAGCCGGTGGCAGCCTCCCGGGCGGACTCCACAATGGGGAATTCGGGATCCAGCACCCAGGGGCGGGGGATCAGGAAAATGGCTTTGAGCAGCTGGTTCATGGTGTTGCCCACCAAGCCCACCAGAAAGAAGCGGTACCCCCATTTCTTGCTGACGCACCAGAGAATGAGCATACCGATCACCATCAGCACGGTTTCCTCGCCCAAACGGGTGATGAGAGAAAAGATAACATCCGTGACAGGGTTGCGGATGGATTGCAGCCAGTAGAGAAGCGACATGGGGGAGACCTCCGTTTCTGATTTGAACTGTTGAACACAAGTGCTGCAAGCCGGGACAGCAGTAGCGCGAACGATGCCTGGCGGCGTTTTATCTTATTCGTTATCGACGAGCTCGAAAATACGGTCGATGACCTCGGGTGTGTTGGTTTGGATCGCATCCAGACAATCGGGATTGATCTCTTCCAGCGCATCCCCGTCCAGATCTTCCTCCTCGGGGCAGCAATAGTCCTTGATCACTTCTCCGCTCTCAAAAACCACACGGGCAAGCTCTACCCCGCTGCCTTCCTGCTGAAATGCGCTGTAGAAACCGGCAGAGGATTGCTCGTCGATCTCTTCGCCGTTTTCTCTGAGAAAATCGGCCATATCGCAATCCTCTTCGTTGCAAAGATCCAGCAGATGAAGAAGAAGCCCGCTGACACTGCCCAGCCCCTCGAGGAAATCGATATATTCAAAGGTGAAGGCATCGGAGAAGTTGTCGTCGATCTGCCCGGTGATCCATTCACAGAATTGCAGGAGGGAACTATCGTGGGTTTGCCGGAGCCACTCCTGCAAAACGGGGCTGTCGACCCGGAGGGTCGTAAAACTGCTGGAACTGGAATTGGTAACGAAATCGGTACGGATCTTCATTTTTCTTCTCCTTTCCGCATTGCAGAGGGTCACATCGCACATGTTGGGAAAATTATAGCATGCTTCTTTATTGCTTGCAACAGATGGGATTGCTCTGTGCGGAACGGGCGGACTGGCAAGGGGAGTCTGTCGGGTATTGGGATGAAAAAAGCCACGCAGCCTTTGTAGCAAAGGCTGCGTGGCTTTGTGGTACACCATCAGGGACTCGAACCCTGGACACCCTGATTAAGAGTCAGGTGCTCTACCAACTGAGCTAATGGTGCATGTGGTCTTTCAACCAACAAAATATATTATACACCTTTCAAAATAAATGTCAAGCGGAAATTTCAGAAACATTGCAAAGACAGGAAAAAACGAAGTGAATAACAAAAAACCCGAACCGTTCGGTTCGGGTCTGGTACACCATCAGGGACTCGAACCCTGGACACCCTGATTAAGAGTCAGGTGCTCTACCAACTGAGCTAATGGTGCATACGCTGTTTCAACCAGCGAAAGTTATTATACTACTTTTGAAATGAAAGTCAACCCCTTTTTTGAAAAAAACTGCAATTTTTCTCGAAACTCCGAAAACCCCATGGTTCCGCAGGTTTGCCAAAGAAAACCCACTATGATAAAATAAGCCTGCTGCCAATGGGCAGACAAGCCGGAAAATGGGGGAGTGGATCATGCAAAAGCAGATCGTTTATCCGGTAAGACAGGTACTGTGGGATTGGAACGGTACCCTTCTGGACGATCTTTGGTATGCTATCGGTGTGCGGAACCGGGTTTTTCCTGCCTTTGGTCTGCCAACCATTGACAGCATCGGGGAGTACTATCAGCAATTCACCTTCCCGGTGCGGCTGTATTACGAACGTGCAGGCGTTACCGATGCCAATTTCGATCAGGTGGCCCATGCGTGGATGGATGAATATGTCCGCGGCTGTGCGGAGATCCCTTTGCACGGGGATGCGGTGCAGACCGTACACGCCCTGAAGGCGGCAGGCATCCGGCAGGTGGTGCTGTCTGCCAGCCAGTTGGAGATCCTTGGCGGCCAGCTGGATTGTTACCCGGCATTGCAGGGCTGTTTCGACCATGTGCTGGGGCTGTCGGATATTTACGCCTGCAGCAAGGAAGCCATTGGCTGCGCTTATTTGCAGGATTGCGGCATTCCGGCGGCACAGAGCGTTATGATCGGCGATACCCTTCACGATGCCGATGTTGCCCGGGCGATGGGAGCCCAGTGCATTTTGGTGGCAAGGGGACATCAGAGCCGCGAAACCCTGGAGACCGCCGGTGTGCCGGTGTGCAGCAGCCTTGCCGAAGTTGCCGGAATGCTGCTGAAATCATAAGAAAACCGTACGAATAAAACGCGCCCGATCCGGTAAAGGATCGGGCGCATTTTGCTGCGGTCAGCGGGAGCCTGCATCCGGCTTGCCGTCGCTGAGCCCCAGTATGTAGTCTGCACTTACGTTGTAGTAGCGGCAGAGGGTGATAAGATGGTGGATGGGCAGCGCGTTAACGCCGTTTTCGTAGCGGGAGTACACCTGCTGCGTTGTTTCCAGAACCGATGCAACATCGGATTGCTTCAGACCGCGGTTCTGCCGTAAGCTTCGGATCTTTTCGCAATACGTATCCACAGCGGATCATCCTTCCTTGCCAAGTTTGGTGATGATGGAATTATTATACAGGAATTGGAAACACAATGCAACATAATATTTGGTTGTTTTGGAAGAACAAATGTACTTCTCGTGTATATATACATTCGATAAACGCTGCCCGGGCAATACCGGCAGAATGCAGGTATCTCTTGTTTGATGAGGTAAAGTATGCTAAGATACAAGCAAGGACAATGATGATATGCGAGGTGACGGCAATGACTTTCAGCGATTTTCATTTTTTCTCCAATGCCCTTGGCGTACAGGTGACCGTACATGTGCTCATGCCTCCCGTGGAGGTGATGGAGCAGAAAAAGACCAGACTGCCCTGCCTGTATCTGCTCCACGGTCTCAGCGATGACCACACCATGTGGATGCGCCAGACCCGGCTGGAGTTCTATGCCCGCAAATACCGCACCGCGATCGTAATGCCTGCGGTAAACCGTTCGTTCTATACCGATATGGTACAGGGCGCAAAGTACTTTACCTTTGTTTCCGAAGAACTGCCTGCCGTGATGGAACGGTATTTCCCCATCAGCGATGACCGGAAGGATCGTTTTGCCGCCGGGCTGTCCATGGGCGGCTACGGAGCCATGAAGCTGGGCCTGCGCTGCCCTGACCGCTATGCAGCGGTCGCCAGCTTCTCCGGTGCGCTGGAAATGGAAAAGAGCTGGCAGAACAACCGTCGGGGCGACGATTTCCTCCGGGAGCTGGATGCTGTTTTCGGCGGCGAAAAGGCTATGAAGAACAGCGATAACAATCTGGCACGTCTGGCGCGCAGACTTGCCAAAACCCCGGAAAAAGCCCCCAGAATCTATGTAGCCTGCGGTACGGAGGACTTCCTCTTTGAAGCCAACAACAGCTTTGTGAAGGCCTTTGGCAAAAAGCTGAACATCGAATACTTTACCGAGCCCGGCGCCCATACCTGGGATTTCTGGGACAAGCACATCGAAAAAGCGTTGGAATGGTTCCGGCTGCCGGAGGCGGAAAACGTATGGTAAAGAAAACAACGGCAATGGAGAGGCTTTTGAAGGAAGGCTTTTTCCAAAGCAAAGAGGCGGCATTGCCCTACCTGATGAGCGGCGCTGTTACCTGCGGCGCAGCACCGGTGCGCACCGGCGGTCAGATCGTGCCGCTGGATTTGCCGATGAATGTAAAATGGCTCAACGATAAGTATGTAGGCAAGGGCGGTTACAAGCTGGAGGGCGCGATCGCCGATTTCGGTATCGATGTGCAGGGCAGGATCTGCATTGATGCAGGTGCATGTACCGGCGGCTTTACCGACTGCCTGCGCCAGCACGGCGCAGGGCTGGTATACGCCGTCGAGGTGGGCTTTGGTCAGCTGGCAGGCAGCCTGATGCAGAACCCCGCCATCGTTAATCTGGAAAAGACCAACATCGGCGACGAAAAGCTCCTTTCGCTGGATCCCAAGCCCGATCTGGGCAGCGTGGATCTGAGCTATCTTTCGCTGGTAAAGGCGGTACCGCAGTTCCGTGCGATCATGCACAATCAGGGTGAGCTGATGTGTCTGGTAAAGCCTCTGTTCGAGATCGACGATGCCAATGCCCGCCGTACAGGCGAGATCGGTCAGGAAAGCTACCTGCCCCTGCTTTTGCGTTTGGTGGAGGAACTGAATTCGCAACCCTTCACATGGGTCGAAAACGTGACCCACAGCCCTGTGACCGGCAACAACGGTACCCATGAGTTTTTCCTGCATGTGCGCTTTGGCAGCATAAACGAAAAGCCCGATCTGGCACAGGCCTGTCAGGCTGCGGTGGAAAGAGCTGTGCAGCTGGAAAAATACCACAAACGCTAACGGCTGCCGATCTGAAAATGTTGTAGAATTTTTTTACAGCTGTTGCAAGAAAAAATGATTCCTGTTCGTTACATAGATAACAAGGGAATAACTCCAAGGGGGGCTTCGAAATGAAGAAACTGTTTACGGTAAAAAGACTGGTTGCAACGGTGCTGGCACTCGTGCTGTGCCTCGGCATGTTCGGCAGCGCATCGGCTGCGGGCTTCGGTGTGGTAACGGGCACCAAATCGCTCAATCTGCGTGCTTCCGGCAGTTCTGCCAGCCAATGGCTGGGCGCCTACACCACCGGTACATGGGTGGAAATCGTCGGCAGTCAGAACAATTTCTACCGTGTAAGAACGCCCGACGGCAAGACCGGGTATATGAGCAAGAATTACATTACCACCGATACCGCGGCAGGCACCGTCCGCATTGCAACGGTGCGAAACGCAACCGGCACCGCGTTTCTGAATTTCCGTTCCGCACCCAGCTATTCCGCCAAGGTATTGGGCATTTTCTACAACGGTGTGCCGCTGAAGGTGACCGGCGAGCAGAACGGTTGGTACAGCGTGCGGCTGAACGGCGTCAACGGCTGGGTTCGCAGCGAATATGTCAATGTAACCTATATGGTTGGCAGCAGCGATGTGGCTACCATTAAGACCCGCAACAACTCTGCCATGAACCTGCGTACCGGCCCCGGCAAGAATTATCCGGTGATCCGTCAGTTCCCCGGTGATACCTATGTAATGGTGCTTGCAAAGGGCAATGGCTGGTGGCAGGTGGCTGCCAACGGCTACACCGGCTTTATGGATGCTTCCTTCCTCAAAACGGGTCTCCAGACTGCGGCAGATCGTGCGGCAGTCAGCAGCAATACCGGCGGCAATACCGGCAGCTCCGGCAATGCGGGTAACGCAGGTATCGGCAGCAGTGCAAACGGCGGCAGCAAGCCCTACGCGGTGGTCAGCAATCCCAAGTCCACTCAGGCGCTGAATCTGCGCCAGCAGCCCTCGCTGGTTGCCCCCGTGCTGCGCAAGCTGTACAACGGCACCGAGCTGTGGGTTACCGAACAGGGCGCGGAGTGGTGCGCAGTCATCACCAAGGATACCGGCATTGCAGGTTATGTAATGACCAAGTACATCAGCCTCAGCCAGCCCAATCCCGCTACTGCGGTGGTTGTGCATCCCGCCGGCAGCTATGTGAACCTGCGCAATGGTCAGAGCCTTAATTCCGGTGTGCTGATGCGCGTGCCTCATGGCCGTCAGGTAACGGTCCTCACCCCCGGCGGGGAATGGACCCGCGTCAACTATAACGGTACGCAGGGCTACATGCTCTCCACCTTCCTCAAGTAAAGCGGGCACAGCAACCGCATAACCAGCATGCAAAGGATCTCCAGACCTGCGATGTACACCGGGTATCCCTGCCGGATCAGCAGGGCGAGCGGTGTCCCCTGCGGGGCTGCCTGTAAAAACAGATAGTTGCTTCCTGTCAGCCGGTTGGTGCAGGCAGCCAGCAGCACAAGGCCGTTACCCAGAAGAAACGCTCCACGCGGGTCTTTGGGCAGCGGCTTTTTCTGTACGAGCCAATACAGCGCAGAAGCGGGGATCAGCGCATGAAGGCGTACAAAGGCGGTCTTCATCAGCCACGGATGGGACGATGCCGTCACCGAAGGGAAGAGCAGAGCCATCAGAGCGCCCGGCACGCCGAGAAGCAGAACAAAATGATACAATCGTGTGTGGAAACGCAGGTACAGCAGCAGGCAAAGCGCCGCACTGAAGCTGCACAGATGCAGCGGAAGCCCCGTTTGCAGGGACAACTGCCCATCCAGATACAAAAGCCACAATTGGCTGCCCATGGAGCACAGCAGTCCTGCTGCCAACAAACATGCCGTTGCCGTTCTGAAGCGTCGTGCGCCGTATACCGCAGCAGATGCCCAGAGAACGGTTTCCAAAAGCCGCATACCCTTCCGCCTTCCCATAGATGATATGTACAGCTTGCCGCACATGGGAATGAGATATGCCTGCGGTTTGACGGCGGGGAGAAAAAACGCTACAATTGAGTTGTGAGAGAAGCAAGCAGGGAGGGGAGAACATGGAACACACACCCCAATGGCCTGTCGAGATGGAAGCACTGATCCGGGATTTTGTGGATCTCCGCTGCCGTTATCAGGCTGCACTGACCGAGGTAAAGACAAAGCTGGATATTCTGAATGAAGAATTCCGCGTCCGTTATTCGCGCAACCCGATCCACCACATGGAAAGCCGCATCAAGGCGCCCGCCAGTATTGCCGAAAAGCTGCACCGCAAAGGGCTGGAGCCGACGGCAGAGAACGCGGTGAGGCATCTGACCGATATTGCGGGGGTACGCGTGGTGTGCGCCTATCGGGATGATGTGTACACCATCGCCCAGCTGCTCACCTCGCAGGATGATATCCGACTGCTGCGCAGCCGGGATTACATCAAGGAACCGAAGGAAAACGGCTATCGCAGCCTGCACCTGATTGTGGAGATTCCGGTGTTCCTGTCCACGGGCAAGCAATATCTGCCGGTGGAGGTACAGATCCGCACCATTGCCATGGATTTCTGGGCAAGTCTTGAACACCGCATCCGTTACAAGGTAGCGTTTACCGTGCCGGAGGATCTGAACCGTGAGCTTTTTGATGCTGCCCAGCGCATTGCGGAGGTGGATGAGGATATGCAGCGCATCCACAACCGGATGGTCGCACTGGCAGAAAGCAGCGGCATCGATGCCGCACAACCGCCCCAAGCCGATTGGGAAGAATAAGAAAACCGCCTTCCTGTGCATCCTATCGCACAAGGGAGGCGGTTTGATGATTGGTTTTCTTTTTGCTGTAATCGCTGGCGCAGCCATGAGTGTACAGGGCGTTATGAACACACGGCTGGAGGAACATCTGGGGCTGTGGGAAGCCAATACCTATACCCAGGGTACTGCCTTGCTGCTTTCGCTGGTGGTGATGTGGCTGTTCGGCAAGGGCGATCTGATGAAGCTGGGCAGCGTGCCGAAGGGTTACCTGCTCAGTGGTGTGTTGGGTCTGGTGATCACGGTAACGGTCATGCTCTCCATCAAGGGGCTCAGCCCAACGGTGGCGGTTTCCACCATCCTGATCGCCCAACTGCTGGTTGCGGCGTTGATCGACGGCTTTGGCTGGATGGGGCAGGAAAAAATCAGCATGAATGCAAAACAGTTTGCCGGTCTTGCACTCATGCTGGGCGGTGTGGTTTTGTTCAAATGGAAGTAAAGATCAGGTTGCGTCTTCAAAGCCAAGAATACCGCCGGTCAGGTTGGTCAGGTCGGTGATGGCTTCCGTAAGGGCGGTAAGTGAATCGTTCACCTTTTGGCCGCTGGCGAGCTTGGCATCGTAGGTATCCAGTATGCTGTAGAGGTTGTCGAAAACCGACTGGGCATACAGACGCCCGCCTTCGCCGTACATGCCCACATTCAACTCGTTGAGCAGCTCCATGCCGTGAATGTATTGCCGGATCCGTGCCAGTTCAATGGTGGTGGTGCTGGCGCCAAGGCGGCTGAGCCTGTTGGTGGATGCCGTGGCCAGCTGAAGCTCGCTGCGCAGCTTGGCGTTGCGTTGGCTGGCAAAACTGTTCTGATCTATACCGCCCACCCCTGTAAAGCGGAAGATAAGAAACGCTGCCAGAAGTACACCGACCACGATCAGAACAGCGACCCAGGGTTTGAAAGAACGCTTGCTGGGATAGGAGAAGCTCGGCTGCCTTCTGGTGTTGCGGTAAGGGATCATAGGTCGTTTACCTCCTTGCGGATTAACACAGGTATGGTTCGCGTGGATATTATACCATATCTGTTGTGAATTGCAAAACGCTGCACCCGGAGCCATCTCCGGAACGATGCAGGTACGGATAAGCCCGGCGGGATGCACTCCGCCGGGCTTGCTGTTTCAAATCCTGAAGGGGTTGACCGGCATCAAGCCAGCTTGAGCCGGTAGCCGCATTTGTAGACGGTCTCGATATATTCGCAGCCCAGCTTTTTACGCAGACGCTGCACGTGTACATCCACGGTGCGGGTCTCGCCGATGCTTTGGTAGCCCCACGCCTTGCGCAGAAGCTGTTCGCGGCTTACAGGGGTATCGGGCTTTTCCATCAGCGCAAGCAGCAGCGCCATTTCCTGAGCGGTCAATTCTACGCGCCGTCCGTCCAGCATAGCCACCCGCTCTTCTTCATCCACCTGAAGGCTGGTATTGGCATCGCCGGTGCCGCAAAGAGCTGCCAGCTTGCCGCGCAGAGCTTTTGCCTGCAGGGGCAGGGTGGCTACATCGCAGCTGCCTGCGTAGAGCGCTTTCAGATGGGCATGGGCTGCAGCGTTTTTATCTGCCGTCAGAAACAGCAGGGGCAGGCCCCGTTTACGGCATTCGTCCAGCAGAGGGCGGCACAGGCTCCAGCGCATACGGGCATCCATTACCACCATAAGGGGTTCGGCATTCTCGGGTACGGCGGCAAAATCGTCCGTCTCGGTAAGCAAGCAAAGTTCGTAGGGTTCCTTCTTCAAAAGTTCCTGGATCTTCCGTGCAATCTGCTCGTTGGGTTCCCAAATCAGTAACCTGGTCATGTGATCACCTCTTGCCTATTTAACGAACCATGGGGAGGTTTTCTTCCGCAGATTGTGAATAAATTGTAACGAAATGTGAAGAACGGAAATAATCTTACAGCATAAGGAAGAGGGACAATACTGCGGCGGAACGGGTGTATGGCTTGCCTGCTGTGGCTGCAGCCCTTCCCGGCTGCTACAGATTACTCTGTACTGTATTTGGGGCATTTATACCAAAAAATCCGCCGTTCCCTTTGGGGACAGCGGAAAATACAGAAAAACCGATGCTGCTTACAGGCTGTACAGGCTTACGCCGGTTTCGCCGTCGATCTCCTCGAGCTTGACGAAGACCTTTTCGTTTTTGGCCGTGGGAATGTTTTTACCGACGAAATCCGGGCGGAAGGGCAACTCTCTGTGCCCCCGGTCGATCAGCACCGCCAGTCGGATCGCCTTGGGACGCCCTTGACGGAAGATCGCCTCGATCGCTGCCCGTACGGTACGCCCGGTGTGCAGCACGTCGTCTACAAGGATCACGGTGGTTTCTTCCAGCTTGCAGGGAATATGGCAATCGGCGGAGGCTTCGGGAGGCAAAGCTCCCTCCCGATCATCCCGGAAATGAGAAATATCAATGTGTCCTACGGGTACATCCACCTGTTCGAAGCGGAGGATATTCTCCTTCAGCATTTGCGCCAGCGGTACGCCCCTTCGTTTGATTCCAAGCAGACAAAGCCCCTCTGCACCACGGTTCTTTTCGATGATCTCGTGAGTGAGGCGCGCCATCGTGCGGTGGATCTGCGCTGCGTCCATTAATTGAGCCTTGTATTCCATAAATAACCTCCACGCATTTCAGGCCTGGCAGGCGGTAAGCAGAGTTACGGATGCTGCGCCGCTTGCCAACAGGGCATCGGCACATGCGCTTGCGGTCGCGCCGGTGGTAAGAACATCATCCACCAGCAGAATGCGCAGACCGGGTTGCATTGGTTCGGCGATAAATACATCCTTCATGGCCAGTTTTCGTTGCTGCGCCGTTCGGCTGGTTTGGGAAGCGATATCTTTGGTGCGGCGCAGCAGATCTGTACGAAGGGGCAGCGACAGGCATGCGCTGATCTCCGCTGCCAGCAGCTGCGCCTGATTGTAGCCTCTGGCAGCTTCTTTGGCAGGGTGCATGGGCACAGGCACAATGATGTCCCATGCCGGGCTGGGGAACACTTTCAGCAATGCGGCAAGCATATACAGCGCCAGCAGCCATGCGACAGTGCTGTTGTTATGGTATTTCAGCTCCCGGACAAGCAAACGGGCGATGCCGTCGTACGCAAAGGCGCTGACGCAGCATAACAGCGGTGCATGGGCGGACAGCTGTTCCGGCGGCGTCAGAACAGACTGTAACAACTCGGCTTCGCAGTGGCAGCAGATGATCCGCTCGGTACCAACGAGAGACCGTTGACAAAATGGGCACGTCACATCCCATGGAAAAAGCAGATCCAACAATATGGAAATGAACTTGTGTTGCATGGCAGGCTCCCGTACCCGGCAGCGGCAATGGGCTGCGTTGTCAGTTCATCAGTTTGGCAGCAGGCACATATTCCAGTCCAAGGCTGTCGGCAACGTTCTTATTGGTGCATTTGTGAGCATAGATGTTGATGCCGTTGGCAAGCCCGGCATCCATGGCGGCGGCGGTCTCCAGACCGTAGTCGGCCATCATCATACCATAGCGGAAGGTGGAGTTGGAGAGGGCAATGGTGGAGGTGTAGGGTACCGCGCCGGGCATGTTGCCCACGCAGTAATGCACCACACCTTCTTCGATAAAGACGGGATCGTCATGGGTGGTGGTGTGGGAGGATTCACAGCAACCGCCCTGATCGATGGCGATATCCACGATCACGGCGCCTTTCTTCATCAGCTTCAGGTGTTCGCGGCGAATCAGCTTGGGGGTTTTGCCGCCGGGGATCAGTACAGAGCCGATCACCAGATCGGCCTCGGCAAGGCATTTGCGGATGTTGGCATCTGTGCTGTACAGGGTAGTCACGGAGGCACCGAACACGTCCTCCAGATAGCTGAGGCGGTTCAGGTTGATGTCCAGCAGCGTTACCTGCGCATCCATGCCCACAGCAGCCTTGGCAGCATAGGTTCCCGCGATGCCGCCGCCGATGATGGCGATTTTGCCGCGTTCCACACCGGGCACGCCGCCCAGCAGCAGACCACGCCCGCCGAAGCTGCGCTCCAGATACTTGGCACCTTCCTGAATGCTCAGACGGCCGGCTACCTGGCTCATGGGGCGCAGGCAGGGCAGATTGCCCTCCTTGTCGGTAATCGTCTCGTAAGCCACAGCCTTCACGCCGCGGCGCATCAGCACCTCTGCCAGCGTGGGGTTGGGAGCAAGATGCAGATAGGTAAAGAGAATCTGGTTTTCCCGCAGCAGTTCGTATTCGCAGGGTTCGGGTTCCTTTACCTTTACGATCATTTCAGCCTTGGCATACACTTCGGCAGCGGTATCCACAACGATGCCGCCTGCATTGCGATAATCCTCATCGGTAAAGCCGCAGCCTTCGCCGGCATTGGTTTCCACATAAACGATGTGCCCCTTGGCTACATAGGCAGAAACGTTGTCGGGAGTCAGACCGACGCGATATTCGTGGTTCTTTAATTCTTTGGTGGTTCCGATGATCATTTCGATCACTCCTTGTCTGGTATAAGCCGCCGGGCGGCAAAATAAACCGGGAAATCAAGAAAAACCAGAAAGTATTATAGTGCAAGATGCATTTCTGTGTCAATTACACGAAACGACGATACAAAAGAAGAAGCCTGCCGACAAGCTCCGCAGGAAGGGGCGAAGCACAGCTTTGTGTCCGGAAATGGATGCCGCGACCGAACCGTTAAAGCGCATTGGAAAAAGTAAATCCTGCTTCGCCTTTTTCTGGTGCGGAAAATGTATCATATTTTCCGTTCGTATATTCGTCGATGACCTGTTTCCAGAAATTCCGGGCCGGCAGATTGTTTTGCCAATACGATATCTCCCATCCGCCGGGAAATCTATCGAAGATCTTCATAGCAGCAACCCTGCCGATGCCTTTGCGCCGATATTTTTTCATCACAAAAAACTCAGCGATGTTGTGAGGGTCGGACAGGTCGTTATGCTCGCTGCAGGATCTTACCAGAACCAGTCCCGCAAGTTTGCCATCGACTCTGATAAAGAACGGGTATCTTCCTTCTTCGTTCCAATAGTCATCGATCCGGGAATAACCAAAGTAACCGTATTCGTTGATATCATCTTCGGAAAACGCTGAAAAATCGTACAGGTACAGTTCCATCATCTGAATGAAAACCGATTTTTGTTCGATCTGTATGGGTTCGATCGCAATATTCATGGTTAACCTCCCGGAATGCTGGCTTTTTCGCGTTTATTCTACCACAGCAACAGAAGAAACCGCAAACCAAGGCTTGCGGTTTCGTTCTTTACATAACGGAAAGCGGGGGAATAACCGTATCCCTTGCCCGATCTCCGGTGGGTAAATGGGTGTTATTCCTGAAAGATCTCCGTCAGTTCTTGCGACAGTTCTTCCACATGCACGGAAAGCCAACGCAGCAGCTTCTGGATCAACGCGGCGATAGGCTGATAGTTCTCTGCCAGACAGTCGCTAGCGGCAATGGAAGCAAGCTCCGCAGGAGAATAGTTGCAGATACAGTACCAGAAGTACATCACGTAGGGCAGGGTCCGGATGTCGTACGGCGTGAGGGGCGCGTGCTTCGTATAGGTGCGGATGAACCGGCACAGCCCTTCTGCGTCCACTGCGCCTTCGCTGCAACGGGGGCTGGCAAAGGCATAGCAGGTGGCGATGTCCAGACAGATGGGCAGACGGCAGGCAGAAGCCCAATCGACCACGGTGATATCCCGGTCTTGCACAATGGCTTGACCGATGTGAAAATCCCCGTGGGAGTTTGCGTAGGTCAGCCGGTCTGTATCGATCCGGAACCGGGCAATGCGCTCCAAATGACGGATCTGCTCTTCGTAAATGGGAATGAGCTGTGCTTCTGCGCTTTTTTGCTCGTCCAGGTATTGCATCTTCTTTTGCAGGGCGTTGCCGGGGGCAAAGAAATCCTTGCCGAACGCCTGCGGCAGCAGGCCGTAATCCCTGAGGGCTACGGTGGTTCTGCCAAGATAATCCGCAGCTTTTTCCAGAAACCACTCCGGGGCGCTGTTCAGCGGAAGGGTTCGGCCTTCCACAAATTCCTGTACAGTAAACTGGTTTTCTGCACACTTGGTAACATAGCTGCCTTCTCTGTTGGGAAGAAAACGAGCCACCTTCAGCCCACGCTGCGCAAGATGACCGGCAACCATACCTTCGCTGTCCACATTCTGGTAGAACAGAGGCATGACCTTTACCAGCCATTTCCCGGCTGTGGTTTCGGCTGTGTAGATCTCGGTTTCAAAATGCTTGTCCATCAATTGCAGGGCCAATACCCGCAGGTGATAGTGCTGCTCTATCAGGGTGGGATTCACGTGAGTTCCTCCGTTGTGCTGAAATGGGAAATCGCTCCGCCGGACAACTGGGCATCAGCGGGTCTCGTCCATCCATACGCGCATCTGGTTCTCGCCCCGGTTGGCCCATGCGTAATAGGGAATGGCGGTGGCGGTGCAGGCAGCCTCTGCGGGCGGGGTGGTGGAGTAGAGGTCGCCGTCGTCGGTGCGGCGTACGGCGTCGGCGGTCAAAGTGACCACACCGCCGAGCAGATCTGCCCGGAAGGCGGAGGGGGTAATGCTGCCGCCTCGGCGCAGCGCCAGCGACAGCACATCGCCGTCGTTGTCCACGCCTTCGAAGCAGTACACCAGCGGGCCGCGGCCCAAGGCTACCTTTCCGGTAAGCTGGGGCACCTTCTGGGAAGCGTATACGGTGCGTACGCCGTCGTCGAGGGTCATGACGACCACATCGCCGTCGGCAACGGTCAGGTACTGGTACCCGTCGGCGGGGGCGAGGGCGACTGCTTCGCCGTTCAGGGTGATGGCGGTGGTATTGCTCCAGCCGGGCAGGCGCACGGCCAGCCTGCCGCCCTTTTCGATGCGGTAGGTAACGGTGAATTCGTAGGGGTAGCCGGTCTCGCAGCGCAGCTTCAGCCCGTTGCGGAAGCTGGCTTCACCGGCAGCGATCAGGTGGCAGTAGGCGGTGGTGTCGCTTTCACCGTAGGCAAACTGACCGTAGGCAGAGATCAGTCGGGCCACGTTGGGCGGGCAGCAGGCGCAGGCATACCAGCCGGGACGGGTGGTCAGGTCGTGGCGATGGGTCACCGCCACGCCGGAAATGCCGGGGATGCACTCCAGGGGATTTACGTAGTAGAAACGCTTGCCATCCAGCTGCATGCCGCCAAGAACGGTGTTGTAGAAGGCTTTTTCCATAATATCGGCATAATCGCTGATGGGCTGCTGCTCCAGCATGCGGGAGCCGAAAAACATCAGACCGATGGAGGCACAGGTCTCGGCATAGGCGGTATCGCCGGGCAGATCGTAATCCACGGTAAAGGCTTCGCCCTGCACGGTGGAGCCGATGCCGCCGGTCAGGTACATGCGCCGCTGGGTAATGCTCTGCCAGAGCACCTTGCAGGCTTTGTGCAGGCTTTCCTCGCCGGTGATGGAAGCAAGATCCGCCATGGCGGTGTACAGGTACACGGCGCGCACCGAGTGCCCGGTGGCTTCGGTCTGCTCGCGCACCGGCTTGCCGCTCTGCTGGTAGTCATGACCCTTGCCGTCGCTGCCCCAGACCCGCCAGCTGCGGGCGGCAACTTCCTTTTCGTAGTAGAAGGGATCCACGCCGCGCACGTTGATAAAGTGAGCTGCCAGATCCAGACAGTGCTTGTTGCCGGTCATGCGGTACATCTTGATCAGCGCCAGCTCCACTTCCGGGTGTCCGGGATAGCCGGGTGCGCCTTCCACGATAAAATGCCGATAGATATGCTCGGCATTGCGAAGCATCACATCCAGCAGCTTGCGCTTGCCGGTGGCATCAAAATAGGCGCAGGCGGCTTCCATCATGTGCCCGGAGCAGTACAGCTCGTGGCCCTCCAGCAGGTTGGTCCACCGCTTGTCCTGATCCTTGATGGTGTAGTAGGTGTTCAGATAGCCGGTCTCGTCCTGGGCATCGGCGATGATGTCGATCAGCCGGTCGGCAGTGGCTTCCAGCTCGGGGTCGGGCAGCACGGCCAGCGAATAGGCGACTGCCTCCAGCCATTTGGCGGCATCGCTGTCCTGGAATACCATGCCGTAAAAACCGTCGCCCACATCCTCGCCGCGGATGGCCTTGCCTGCGTTGATAAAGTTCTGCACCACATGGCTCTTTTCAGCGCCGGGGGCTTCGTCGCACAGAACGCTGTACTGGTAAGGGATCACCGTTTCTTTGATCAGCTTTTGAACCTTGCCGATAAAGCCTGCGGAGCGGTAAGCGGTAATGGGAACCTGCTGCTGGATTTTCATGGCAATGAACTCCTTTCGGAATGTTGGTTGACAGTTGACTGTATATGTATTATATTCTTCTCAACAAGGCAAAAACATAGAATCTAATCGGGAGGATATGGACAAAAGTCGTGAAACGGATATGGATAACAGATCGGCAGATGCCAAGGGTACTGGGACAGGGTCTGCTTGCCACGGCGGAGGGGTTTGTTCACGCCGACCGTCAGCTTCCTTTTCATGTGCTGATCTACGTGCTGGAGGGCGAGATCCATGTAACGGAGGGCGGCACCGACTATACCGTTGCGCCGGGAGAGCTTCTGTTCCTGCACAGCGATCTGCGGCACTACGGCAAAAAACGCATTCCCCGGGGTACCAGATGGTACTATATCCATTTTGAACTGCCAGCCGCCCCCGATACTGCCCGGCAGGACGGTGAAGCGGGAATGTTATTGCCCAAGAAGCTCGGCGGGCTGGGCGGCGGCAGTATCGAAAGCGAGCTGGCGACCTTTGTGGAAAGCAGCCGCAGCCGGGAGGAGCACAAACGCTGGTATCTGAATCAGCAGCTTTTCGTGCTGCTGAGCCATATCGGGCAGTTGTCTGCGCATGAGGAGGAAACGCCGGAACTGCCCGAGCGGATCGCCCGATACCTGAGCCGCCGCCTGTACAGTCCGTTCGTCACAAAAGAGCTGGAGCAGGTGTTCTTCCTCAGCTATAAACACATGGCTGCCGTATTCAAAAAGCGTTTTGGCGAGACCATGCACGGGTACCATCAGCGTCTGCGCATGGAAGAAGCCTCCCGGCTGCTGCGGGAAACGCTGCTGCCCGTGGGGGAGGTAAGCGACAAGCTGGGCTTTTCGGATCAATTGTACTTCAGCCGTTGCTTCCGCAGGTATGCCGGGGTCAGCCCCAGCGAATATCGAAAAAGGATCCGGGACTATTGAGCAGCGTTTTTCGTTGTTCCTTGCAGAACAGGAGCGTTGGGATACCGTGCAGGAACCGGCAACATCTGCTTTTTCTGGGGTTCACGGCATCGTTTGTCCTGACGCTTTCGGCTTATTCCCACAGGATTTTTTCTGCATCATGGAAACGCATCAGCCTCTCCAGCTCCAGATCCAATGCCTGCCGGAAAGCTTTACTTTGCCGGAAGCCCTTTTCTGACCAGAAATGCCGGATGATCAAGGTCTTGTTTTTTCGATCCAGTACGGGTTCGATGCGCCCCACAAAACGCTCGCCGTAGAGCACCGGAAGTACATAATAGCTGTATTGCCGCTTTTCTGCCGGCGTGTAGATCTCCCATCGGTAATAGAACCCGAACAGTTCCTCGATCAGCCGCCGATCCCACAGGAGGCAGTCCAGCGGCGCGAGCATGCGCACCTGTTTCCTTTCCGTGTACGGCTGCGCTGCTGCTTTCAGAGCTTCTTCTTCCTCTGCTTTGATGAATAACGTGAGCCCGGTCTCTTCCACCTCAACCGGCAGGATCAATCCATCGGACAACAGGCGGTCAAAGATCTGATTTCGCTGGGCAGCCTTCATTCCGTCGATCCCCAGCCATGCATCGCCGGGACGGTTCCACAGGGCCCCCACTGCGCCGATCCTGCGCAGCACCTGCCAACCCATGCGTTCCTGCTCGTTCGCAAAGGGACAGGGTGCGTCCCAGAGCCCATCCGGAAGGTATTCGGATGCCAGTCCGTAGCTTTTGATGCTGCCCTTCTTGTGGTGAATGATCAGATCGCCACTGAAGTACAAGGTTTCCAATGCGACCCTGCTCAGGCTGGAGCCGCTCCAGTACCAGTCTGCTCTTCCGGCAAGACCGAGTTCTGCCGCTGTAACGTGCCCCCGTTCCTTTACTGTCTGCAATACATGCTCACGCACCGCCTCCACTTGTTCGTGGCTTCGGCTGTTCTGGCGGTACCAGTGGCGGATATGCTCCAGACAGGGCCAATCTTCGGTTTGCATGATGCACAGATTTTTGTCGAAAAAATCAATGAGACGCCGTTGCTCGTAAAGTAACCGGTTCAGCATGGCATGTGAAAAGCCTTCGACCCTCGCCAGCAACGCCAGTTCGTGGCTTTTGCCGCATACATCCACGGGGTCGAACTGGATGCAACCGCACTGCCGAATGTACTGCATTACGCCTTCAGCTCCGTCGAACCGTCTGTTGCCCAGCAGACCGTGGCGGTGCAGCAAAAAACGGCGCAGCTGCGATAGGGTTGCTTTCATGAGAATCACGCTCCTTGCTTTTGTTTCATCATAGCACAGGAACGTTTGTTCGTCAATAATGGTTGAGGATACGTCAATGTAGGTTTGTCAAACATCTTGTACAGAGAAAGAAGCAAGGAACTCACGAGGAGAAAGCCAGTTGAGAGGACGAGACGGACGGTTGTTGGAACGACTTTGGTGGGCAGCGAGCTGCCCACCAAAGTCGGCGAGCGAAAAG
>JAFXBE010000068.1 GCA_017516765.1 Clostridia bacterium
CGTGGTCTGTACTTGCTTCGGTTGTCGACTGCGGGTCGCTAACGCCTTCGGCGTTGTGCGCACTGCGCACGCGCTTCCCTCCGTCGCCCTCCCGGGGAAGGAGCCTTTTTGTTGGCTGCCGCTCCATCTGCCGATCATTCCCCGCAGCCAAGACGCTCCTATCGGGGGCGCCCCCGCAGAGCCGAAGGCTCGAGGAGGCGACCAAGCAAGCAGCGCGGGCAGGGAAGGGACCCTGCCCATAAGCGCTGCGGAACCATTGTCCACTCCAAGCGCGGGCGACCCGCCGAAGGGCGGGTCGAACGTGCAATCAGAACATCTGCTTCCGCCACAGCACCACGGCGGCAAGGCTGCTGAGCACCAGCGAAATGCCCATCACGATCCAGAAACCGTAGGGTGACTGCTGGAAGGGCAGGGGCGTGTTCATGCCCCAGAGGGATGCCATCAGCGTGGGTACGGAAAGCACCACCGTAACGCTGGTCAGGATCTTCATTACCGTGTTCTGGTTGTTGGAGATGATGGATGCAAACGCATCGGTGGAGGAAGACATAATGTCGCGGTAAATGACGCACATCTCGATGGCCTGCCGGTTTTCAACGATAACGTCGTCCAGAAGCTCGGCATCCTCGGGGTATTTGCGCAGCATATCCATGCGCATCATCTTCTCCATCACCATCTCGTTGCCCTTGAGGGAGGTGGAAAAGTACACCAGCGATTTTTCAAGGGTCATCATCTGCAGAAGCTCGTTGTTGCGCAGGCTGTGCTGCATGCGCTCCTGCACATGGGAGGATGCCTTGTCGATCTGCTTCAGATAGGTAAGGTAGCGGGAGGCGTTGCGGTAGAGCAGCTGCAGGATAAAGCGGGTGCGCTTGAAGGTCCAGAAGCCGCGGATGCGCTCCTCGGTAAAATCGGCAATGATGGAAGAATCACGGGTGGATACGGTAATGATCACATCATCCACCATCACGATGCCCATAGGCACGGTGGTGTAGCTGTAGCCGTTGTCGTCCGCTTCCACGTAGGGCACGTCAACAATGATCAGGGTCTGGTCGTCGTTGCGGTCGATGCGCGCGCTCTCCTCTTCGTCCAGCGCGGCGGGCAAGTAGGTGGGGTCGAGGGCAAAGCGTGCCGTAAGACCGTTGATCTCCTCCCGGGTGGGGTTCTGCAGGTGTACCCAACAGCCCTTCTCCAGCGTGCTGATCTCGGTCAGGTGATCATCCACGGTCAGAAAGATCCTCTTCATAGAAAAAACCTGCCTTTCTTTCGCCGTTTGGCGGCGTTGGCTCAAGGCAGGTGGGTGTTTTTTGGTGCGCCGAAGAAACGCAGAAAAACGCTATGCGCGCCGTCTGGCCGCATCCTCTGCCGGGAGCCTGTTTGATTGTACGGGGTTCATGGTCTGGCAACTATACGGGTCCGCGTCCACGATGGGCTCCTCCTTTCGGCTTGGTTGCGTTGTTTGCAATTCCATCATATTCTTTTTGCGGGGCGGTGTCAATGAAAAATCGCAGGGTTTTTTCGGGCATTTTTCATGGGCTTGCAAGGGGCGGCGGCGGCTGTGTATAATGGAAAAAACACGCACTTTCAAGGAGGAAGACAAAATACCATGATCCGCAACATCGTTTTTGATATGGGCAACGTGCTTCTGCGCTTTGATACGGCGTATTTCATCCGCCGCGCCGGGGTGGAGGATCCGGCAGATGCCGCTCTTATGCAGCGGGAATTGTTCCGCTCGCTGGAATGGGTGCAGATGGATCGGGGCAGCCTTACCGAGCAGGAGGCGTTGGAGCGGCTCCGTCCCCGGCTGCCACGGCGGCTGCATGCCGCGCTGGAAGAGCTGCTTCTGCGCTGGGACGAGCCCATCCTGCCGGTGGCGGGCATGGCGCAGCTGGTGCGGGACTGCAAGGCGGCGGGCTACGGCATCTATCTGCTGTCCAACGCCAGCAAACGCCTGCATGATTACTTTGACCGGATCCCCGGCAGCGAATGCTTCGACGGGCGCTTTGTTTCGGCAGATCATCTGCTGGTAAAGCCCCAGCAGGGCATCTACCGGGCGTTCTGCGGGCAGTTCGGGCTCCGGGGCGAGGAATGCCTGTTTGTTGATGATGTGCCTCTGAATATCGAAGGGGCAGTCACCGCCGGGTGGCAGGGCATCATCTTCCACGATGCGCAGGATCTGCGCCGGAAGATGTGCGCCATGGGCATCGCTCTCCCCGGCTGATGCGGCGATCCCGGCAAACGGCAGACCGGCAACGGTCTGGAAGAATTTACATCTGTCAATCTTTTGTGACCGAATGTGACGAAAGCATCTAAAAACGTTGTAAACTATGGCATAAAGAGTAATACTTTGCTTAGAAATACAAGGTTGACTTGCACCGCCTTCCCAACGTATGATGAAAATACAAGATGTGGGGGTGGAATGCATGGGCAGGCGCAACAAGGGGTATATCTTTGTAGAGGAAAAGAAACGGCGCGGGGGTCTGGTGTGGCTTGTGCTTCTGGTGCTGCTGCTGGCGTCGCTGGCGGTGGCGGGGTACATGTTCAACCGGGGCTATAACCGGCGGGTCAAGCTGGAAAACACGTCCGTCAACATCATGGCGCTGGACAAGGCCTACGAGGGTCTGACCATCCTGCATATCTCCGACCTGCATGCCTCTGCCCTCGGCAGCGACCTGACCGCATGGAAAACGCTGCTCAACGGCAAAAGCTACAAAGCGGTGGTCATCACCGGCGATATGGTGGGCGAAAGCGGCGAATACGAGCCCTTCCTTTCCCTGATCCATAACCTGAAGCAGATCAACGCTGCCGCGCCCATCTACTTCATAGCCGGCAACGAGGATCCCACCCCCGTGCTCACCACCAACCGGGGCACCCCGCAGGTGCTGGCCAAGTGGGTGCTGGCGGCGCAGGAGCAGGGCGCGATCTATCTGGACAGCCCCCAGATGCTGCAGGTGGGCAAGAAAAAGGTCTGGTTCACCCCCCAGTACCTCTACGATGTGGATGTGGAGGGCATGCTGGGCAGCCTGCAAAACCAGAAAGCCGATATGGAAGCCCAGGGCAAGCCCTACGATCCCGTGGGCGGCGCCACCTACCGCGCCCTGTGCTACCGCATCGAGGTGATGGAGCGTACACAGATCGCCATGCGGGAAATGACGTCGCAGGATCTGCAGATTGCCGTGAACCATTCCCCGCTGGATAACGACTATATCCGGGAAAGCCTGCAATGGTCGCAGGAGGTGCACCCCTTCAGTTTCCGCAACATCGACCTGCTGCTCTGCGGCGATCTCTGCGGCGGCGGCTGGCGGCTGCCCGGCGGCGGCGCGCTCTATGCCGAGGGCAAGGGCTGGTTCCCCGACGATGACGGGCTGGTGGGCATGCAGCGCATCAACAGCCTCAATCAGTACATCTCTCCGGGTCTGGGCGCACCCGCTGCCCAGGTTCTGCCCGGTCGCTTCTTCAACCAGCCTGCGGTAACGCTGCTCAAGTTTACCGCCAAGCTGGAGTAATGCGGGGCGGGAGGTGATGCAGGGGCATCGCATCTGCACCCCGCCAAAGGGATCTCATCCCTTTGGAATCCCGGTTCTGCACCCATCGCATGGGCACAGAGGGGGATGGATCATATTGCCGGAATGCCGCATGGCGCGTTTGCGCCCTGCGGTTTTTTTGATGGGTGGAGCTGTAGGGTGGGAGGGCTTTTGCGAGCCTGTCGGGACATGTGAACGGAAACGGATATTGTCGGCTGCCGGGGCTTCCCGGCGGCAGTTGCCGTGCTTTGGCAAATGCCGGGGCACGGTTTTCTGCATTCGGCAAAACCTCCCATTCTTCGCCAAAGGGAAAGGGTGACAGCTACACGAATACCATCACCCATACCCGCAAAGAAGGAGGATATACGGTATGATCGCATATCGGGAGCCGGTCACCGTGGTGATCGGCGGGGAGCTGGATCATTGCAGCGCGCCCAGGATCCGTCAGCAGCTGGATGATCTGCTGGCGGACGAGCGCGTGGTGCATGTAGTGCTGGATCTGGAAAACCTGACATTTATGGATTCATCCGGGATCGGCGTGCTGCTGGGGCGGCTGAGGCTGCTCAGCGCCCGGGGCGGCAGCCTGAGTGTAAAGGGCATGCGCCCGTCGGTGGAAAAGCTGTTCCGCCTGTCGGGGCTGGATCGGGTCATCGGGATCATGGACAGCAGAAAGGCAGGGAGAGCGTGATGGAGAACCGAATGGAGCTGCGCTTTGATGCGCTTCCGCAGAATGAGGCCTTTGCCCGGGTGACCATTGCCGCTTTTGCGGTGCAGCTGAGCCCCACCCTGCCCGAAATGGCGGATCTGAAGACCGCCGTCAGCGAAGCGGTGACCAATGCCATCGTCCACGGCTACGGGAACGAGGGCGGCGTGGTGGAGCTGATCGCCTTCTACGGCGACGACCGGCAGCTGACTGTGCAGATCCGGGATACGGGCTGCGGCATCCGGGACGTGGAAGCGGCGATGCAGCCCTTCTATTCCACCGGGGACGGTGCGGAGCGCAGCGGTATGGGCTTTTGCGTAATGCAGACCTTTATGGATGCCGTGGAGGTGGACAGCACGCCCGGGGAGGGCACCACCGTGACCATGCGCAAATTCATTCTGGGGGAAGCGGGTCTGTACCGGGAGCGGATGCTGGACGAGATCGGGTAAAGTGCATCGGTTTGGCAAGAAAGTGGTCATTGAGTGGTAAAAGAGTGGACAAAAAGTGGCAAATCACTGTTGAAAAATGAGATTTCGAAATAGGACGGTGGATGTTTGTGCAGAAAAAGTGGCGTGTTTGTCCGTAAAGTGGGGAAATGGCGTTTCCGCACCGCGCCCGTGGAGGGAAGGTGGGGCGCATTCCCACATCAATGGGAACAGAATGGTGTGTAATGGGTGCGCGGTGCCGGTTTTGCACATGAAAAGGGGGGTGCATGCCCTGAAAGTGTAGAAACTGCGCTTCTACACCCAGTCCGTGGAGGAAAGGTGGGGCGCATTCCCACATCAATGGGAATGGAATGGCGCATGATGGGTGCGCCGTGCCGGTTATGCACATGAAAAGGGGGGGTGCATGCCCTGAAAGCGGAGAAACTGCGTTTCTATACCCAGTCCGTGGAGGGAAGGTGGGGCGCATTCCCACATCAATGGGAACAGAATGGTGTGTAATGGGTGTGCGGTGCCGGTTATGCACATGAAAAGGGGGGTGCATGCCCTGAAAGAGTAGAAACTGCGTTTCTACACCCAGTCCGTGGAGGAAAGGTGGAGCGTATTCCCACATCAATGGGAACAGAATGGTGTGTAATGGGTACGCCGTGCCGGTTATGCACATGAAAAGGGGGTTGCATGCCCTGAAAGTGGAGGGATGGGGCAGATGAACCGGGAACCGGAGGTTTTTGTTCATGAGGGGCTGGCGGTGGCGTGCGCCCGGCGTTTTCTGGGTCGGGGCATTGCCATGGAGGAGCTTGTACAGGAAGCCCGTACCGCATTGATCGCCGCTGCCGCCCGGTTCGATCCTGCCCGGGGCGTGCGTTTCTCCACCTATGCCGTGCCGGTAACTCTGGGGGCGTTGCGTGCATACTGCCGCAACGCCCTGCCCATGCATGTGCCAAGGCGGGAGCTTGCCCTTCTGGCGGCGGATGCCGGGGCTGGATCTGCATCGAAGGCGGCGGCATTCTCCGGGGAGGCGGGATCGGGCTTGCCGGAGCAGCTGCGTTTTGCGGCGGATCGGATGCGGCGGATGACCGCCGACCCGGAGCTGGCAGCGCTTGCAGCGGAGGACGGCTTTGAGGACCGGGTACTGCTGCGCCATGCGGTGCGCAGTCTGGGCAGCCCATACGCTCAGGTGATCGGGCTGCGCTACCTGTGCGGGTATACCCAGCAGGAGACAGGGCAGCGGCTGGGGGTCGCCCAGTGGCAGGTATGCCGCTGGGAAAAGCAGGGGCTGGAGCGGCTGCGGCAGGGGATGGGGGCGAGGTAGGCTGTCCCCATGGCAGACATCCAACCCCAAAGGCTTCTTCCCCCAGCGGGGGAGGAAGCTGTCAGGCGAAGCCTGACTGATGGTAGGGGTATTTGCAAGGCGATGGGGACGGTATCACTGTTGGAACGGCAGCCACCCGATGAGCCTCCCCTGTGCAAGGGGCGACGAAGGGAAGCGCGTGCGCAGTGCGCACAACGCCGAAGGCGTTAGCGACCCGCAGTCGACAACCGAAGCAAGTACAGACCACGGTTAGTGGGCCGTACGCCGACTGAGGTTGCGGGCCGTAGGCTGGCTGCCCGTAGGGCAGACGGAAGGGTTGTACGCAACATCCCCCGCCAAGCACAAGCCCTCTGCCCGACCACCCTTCCGTCATCCCCCTGTATCCAAAGTACATCAAGGAAACAATCCTTTTCGAAAAACCCGAAAAACAAGGCTTGCTTTTTTCCGGAAACTCCTGTATGATATACCCACGGCAAGAAATTGCCCAGAGGGCGAAAAACGTCCCGCCTACCTGTAAAACCAGTAACGGCGGCAAACAGCCGCCCCAATCATAAGGAGGATGACCACCATGGAAGAACGCGTCTTTAACTTTTCCGCCGGCCCCGCCGTTATCGCCGAGAGCGTGCTGAAGAAGGCCGCCGACGAGCTGCTTTGCTACCCCGGCAAGGGCATGAGCGTTATGGAAATGTCCCACCGCTCCCAGATGTACATCGACATCTACGACGAGACCGTCGCCCTGCTGCGCAAGCTGATGAACGTGCCCGAGAACTACGAGATCCTGCTGGTGCAGGGCGGCGCCACCGAGCAGTTCAGCGCCATCCCCCTCAACCTGATGAAGCACGAGGGCGGCTCTGCCGATTTCATCGATTCCGGTAACTTTGCCCACGTGGCCTCCGAAGAAGCCAAGAAGTACGGCAAGGTCAACATCGTTGCTTCCTCCCGCGAGGACGGCTACACCTACATTCCCGATGTAAAGAACATCCAGTGGAACGCCGATGCCGACTACGCCTACATCTGCACCAACAACACCATCTACGGCACCCGCTACATCGAGTTCCCCGAAACCGGCAATATCCCGCTGGTTGCCGATATGTCCTCCAACATCCTCTCCCAGCCCGTGGATGTAAGCAAGTTCGGCGTCATCTTCGCCGGTGCTCAGAAGAACATCGGCCCCGCCGGTCTGTGCGTGATGATCATCCGCAAGGATCTGCTCGGCCACGAGCGTCCCACCACCCCCAAGCTGATGAACTGGGCCCTGCAGGTCAAGAACACCAGCATGGTCAACACCCCCAACACCTACGGCATCTACATGGCCAAGCTGGGCTTCGAGTGGCTGCTGGGTCTGGGCGGCGTGGATGCCATCTACCAGCAGAACGTGATGAAGGCCGGTCTGCTCTACGACTATCTGGACGAGAGCAAGCTCTTCAAGGCTACCGCCCAGAAGGAGTACCGCTCCCTGATGAACGTTACCTTCGTCACCGGCGATGCCGATAAGGACGCCGCGTTCGTCAAGTACGCCGCTGCCAACGGTCTGGTCAACCTGAAGGGTCACCGTAGCGTGGGCGGCATGCGCGCCAGCATTTACAACGCCATGCCCGTTGCCGGTGTGCAGAAGCTGGTCGAAGTCATGAAGGCCTTTGAAAAGGAGAATGCATAATGTTTAAGATTCAGACCCTCAACGCCATTTCCGATGTGATCCATCAGCATCTGGCTGCCGATAACTACATCATCTCCAACGACGAGCCCGCCCCCGAGGGCATCCTCGTCCGCTCCGCCGCCATGCACGACATGGATCTGCCCGCCGACCTGCTGGCCATTGCCCGCGCCGGCGCAGGCACCAACAACATCCCGATCGACAAGTGCACCGAGAAGGGCATCGTGGTCTTCAACACCCCCGGCGCCAACGCCAACGCTGTTGCCGAGCTGGTCATCTGCGGCCTGATGCTGGGCAGCCGCAACGTGGTGGGCGGCATCCAGTGGGCCCGCACCCTGGACGGCAAGGGCGACGAGGTCGCCAAGCTGACCGAGAAGGGCAAGAGCCAGTTCGTCGGTCCCGAAGTCCGTGGCAAGACCCTTGGTGTGGTCGGTCTGGGCGCCATCGGCGCACTGGTTGCCAACGGCGCCATCGGCCTTGGTATGAACGTGATCGGCTACGACCCCTTCATCAGCGTGGACAGCGCCTGGAGCCTGAGCCGTTCCGTCAAGCACTGCACCAGCATGGACGAGATTTACGCCCAGGCTGATTACATCACCTTCCACATTCCGCTGCTGAAGGACACCCGCGGCTCCATCAACGCCGAAGCCATCGCCAAGATGAAGGACGGCGTGCGCCTGCTCAACTTCTCCCGCGCCGAACTGGCCGATTTCGCCGACCTGACCGCCGCGCTGGAAAGCGGCAAGGTGGCTTCCTACGTGACCGACTTCCCCACTCAGGAAGTGCTGCAGATGAAGAATGCCGTGGTCATTCCCCATCTGGGCGCCTCCACCCCCGAGAGCGAGGAGAACTGCGCCGAGATGGCTGCCCGCCAGATGCGCGATTATCTGGAGTTTGGTCAGATCCGCAACAGCGTCAACCTGCCCGAAGTCCTGCTGGGCCGCGCCGAAGGCGTGCGCGTGCTGGTGATCCACGAGAACGAGCCCGGTCTCATCTCCGCGCTGTCCTCCGCTGTGGGTGCCCGCAAGATCAACATCAACAACATGATCTCCAAGAGCCGCGGCAACAACGCCGTCACCGTACTGGAGATCTCCCAGATGCCCGACCAGAAGCTGCTCAACGAGCTCAACGCCCTCAACGGCGTGCTGCGCGTGCGCACCTTCAACGAGCAGGCGTAAGAATTGCAACCTGCAGCCCCCGGCGTTATGCCGGGGGCTGTGTTCGTTCGGCCTGTCCATATATATTTTCCCCAACCTATTGCATTTTGCGCCTATCAATGATATTATTAAATGCCTACATTCGTTAAGGAGGGAATCCAAATGACTGTTGTCGTTGGCATTCTGCTGGTTATCTCCGCTCTGATCCTTATCGTTGCTGTTTTGCTGCAGGAAAGCAAGCAGAACGGTCTCAGCGCTGTTAGCGGCGCTGCCGAAACCTTCTTCGGCAAGAATAAAGCCAAGGGTCTGGAAGCCAAGCTGGCGCTCATTACCAAGATCGCTGCCGGTGCGTTCATCGTGCTCAGCGTCATTATGATGTTCATCGGCTGATAGCCAATCATGCAGAACCATGCAAAAAGCGTCCGGTTCGTTTCGGACGCTTTTTTGTCGTTGGTAAAAACGAAAAAATGCGACTTCTGCCGGAAAAATGCCCTGAACCGATATTGACATCCCCGCCCCGCGCTGATAAAATATCTGAAACCCTTATACAGGAAGCCGAAAGGATGGATGGAAATGCTGGAAGAGAATCTTCGTACCGGTCTTACATTCGATGATGTTCTGCTCGTGCCCCGCAAGAGCGAAGTGCTGCCCCGCGATGTGGATACCAGCACCGTGATCGCCCCCGGCATCAAGCTGAACGTGCCGCTTCTGTCGGCTGCTATGGATACCGTTACCGATGCCCGCATGGCGATCGCCATGGCCCGCGAAGGCGGTCTGGGTATCATCCACAAGAATATGACCATCGAGGAGCAGGCCACTCAGGTGGACAAGGTAAAGCGCTCCGAGCATGGCGTTATCACCGATCCCTTCTTCCTCTCCCCCGACCATCTGATCCGCGACGCGGAAGAGCTGATGGGCAAGTACCGCATCAGCGGTGTGCCGATCACCTGCGGCAAGAAGCTGGTGGGCATCCTCACCAACCGCGACCTGCGCTTTGAAACCGATATGAACCGCCGCATCGGTGAGGTGATGACCAGCGAAAACCTGATCACCGCCCCCGTGGGCACCACCCTGGAGGAGGCCAAGGCGATCCTGGCCGCCCACCGCATCGAAAAGCTGCCCATCGTCAACGAGAATTACGAGCTGTGCGGTCTCATCACCATCAAGGATATCGAGAAGAGCACCAAGTATCCCAACTCTGCCAAGGATGCCAACGGCCGTCTGCTCTGCGGCGCAGCCATCGGCATCACCAAGGACGCCCTCCTGCGCGTGGAAGCGCTGGTGAAGGCCAAGGTGGATATCGTATCCCTCGACTCCGCCCACGGCCACAATAACGGCGTTATCGAAAAGGTGCGCGAGATCCGCGCCGCCTACCCCAACCTGCCCATCATCGCCGGCAACGTGGCTACCGCCGCTGCCGCCCGCGATCTGATCGAGGCAGGCGCCAACTGCATCAAGGTCGGTATCGGACCCGGCTCTATCTGCACCACCCGCGTGGTCGCCGGCATCGGCGTGCCTCAGCTGACCGCTGTGGCAGACTGCGCCAAGGAAGCCGAAAAGTACGGCATCCCCGTCATCGCTGACGGCGGCATCAAGTACTCCGGCGATATCCCCAAGGCCATCGGTGCAGGCGCCAGCGCGGTTATGCTGGGCAGCCTGCTGGCAGGCGTTGAGGAAAGCCCCGGCGAGATGGAGATCTATCAGGGCCGTTCCTTCAAGGTATACCGCGGCATGGGTTCCCTCGGCGCCATGAGCGCCGCTCAGGGCTCCAGCGACCGTTACTTCCAGGAGAAGGACAAGAAGCTGGTTCCCGAAGGCGTGGAAGGCCGCGTACCCTACAAGGGCACTCTGGCAGACACCGTCTACCAGCTCATCGGCGGTCTGCGCGCCAGCATGGGCTACTGTGGCACGGCGGATATCCAGACCCTGCGCAAGGAAGCGGAGTTCATCCGCATCACCGGTGCAGGCCTGCAGGAGAGCCATCCCCACGATATTTCCATCACCAAGGAAGCCCCCAACTACTCTCGTATGTAATGGGGCTTGCCCCCTCGAACCCCCGCTTTGCCGGTGGGCGCGGGGGATAGACCAGAAGCAGTCCGGCGCATCCCGGTTGGGGTGTGCCGGGCTGTTTTGCTTTTGATGGGGGGCAAGGCTCCCCTGTGCAAGGGGAGGTGGCAGCGTAGCTCCCCATGAGCCTCCCCTGTGCAAGGGGAGGTGGCACGGCTTTGCCGTGACGGAGGGGTTGTACTGGGCTGTAATGCCCAAGCTGCATTTCGCTGCGCTGCCGGTTATAGATACCCGCAGTGCCGCTGCGAGGAACTGGGTGGGGCTACGCGCCCCACACGGGCGCAAGAAGCCTCCCCTGTGCAAGGGGCGACGAAGGGAAGCGCGTGCGCAGTGCGCACAACGCCGAAGGCGTTAGCGACCCGCAGTCGACAACCGAAGCAAGTACAGACCACGGTTAGTGGGCTGTACGCCGACTGAGGTTGCGGGCCGTAGGC
>JAFXBE010000023.1 GCA_017516765.1 Clostridia bacterium
GCCAAGACGGCGTATTGTGTCCAGTAACGATAACAGCAGGTGATTGCGCCCGCCGCCACGAAAATGGGCAATTAAGAGGGATTTGACCAAAGCGAACGTGTCGCCCTTTTCTGGTCACTCTTTTCATAAAAGAGTGACCGCAGGTGTGGGGCGCGCAGCCCCACCCAGTCCCTCGCAGCGGTTCTGCGGGGATCTGATACATGCAGCGCAGCGAAAAAACTACCTCACCACCACGCCGCCCTCGCCGTAAAGCTCCTTACAGGCGGTGAGCATATCGCCCTGCAGACTGCACCAGCTTTCCCGGCTCAGCAGAAGCGCAATCCCCTCGTCCTGCAGCTTCACATACACGGGCACATCGCCCGGATAGGCGGCGCAGAGCCGTTTTACCGTATCCATGTGCGCCCGGGAGGGCAAAAGCAGATACAGCCGCTGCGACGCTTCCTTTGCCAGTTGGGCATCGGTCTTGCCCGCCGGGGCAGGGGTGGAGGCAGCCGCCTTTGCAACCGGGGAGCCCGAAACCGCCGGGGCGGTCTGCCGCGGTGCGGCGGCGTCTCTGTCGGATGCTTTCATCCCGCCGGTAGGCTGTGCGGCATCGGGCACAGGCTCCGCAGCGGACGCTTTGCCGCCGCGGCTGTTTCCTGCGCCGCTCCGCCCCTTGAAGGGACGGGAATATTCCTTCTGTACCTTGGGCTTCACCCCTTGCGCAACGGTGTCTTCGTTCAGGGGGCGCACCGAATCCACCAGCAGCTTGGGTTCTTCCTCTTCCCGCAGGCTCAGCTTGCCCTCCAGCATCACCAGCTGATCCACCGCCAGCATATTGACAAAACGCTCGTATACCTTGGGGAATACCAGCCCCTCGATCTGCCCGGTCAGGTCTTCCAGGGTCAGAAAGCCCATCATGCTGCCTTTTTTGGTGATCTTGCCCCGGGTCGCCGTCAGGATGCCCGCCATCATCACGGGCAAACCGTCGCTGTTGTGGGCGGTTTCCTCGTTGTCCGCCATGTCGTACACGGCGGCTACGGTGGTGAAGCCTGCATTCAGCAGGTGCGCCACCTCGTCCAGCGGGTGCCCGGTGATGTATACGCCCGTCATTTCCTTTTCCATGCTCAAAAGCACCCGGCGGGGATGCTCCTGCAATTCCGGGATGCGGTAGGCAGCCTTCTGGGGCGCACCGCTGCCCATGGCAAGGTCAAAGAAGCTCACCTGCCCCGCCACGTTCTGGCGGCGGCGCTGTGCGCTGTCATCCATCAGGCCTTCGTAGACCAGCATCAGCTGGGCGCGGTTGTGTCCCATGCCGTCAAAGGCTCCGGCTTTGATGAGGCATTCCACCATCCGCTTGTTCAGCTGGTCGGAGGAGGTGCGCTCGATAAAGTCCACCATGTCGATGTATGCGCCCTGCTCACGTTCCTTCTCGATCTGCTTTACCGCGCCCTGTCCCACGCCCTTGATGCCGCCCAGACCGAACCGGATGCCCGGGGTGCCCTGGGGATCCCTGTCCACAGAGAATTTCCAGCCGGAATGGTTCACGCTGGGGGGCAGCATGGGGATGCCGTTCTGGCGGCAGTACTGGATGTAGCCCGCCACCTTGGGCATGTTGTCCATGACGGAATTCATCATGGCAGCCATAAAGGGCACGGGGTGGTGCAGCTTGAGCCATGCGGTCTGCACAGCCACCACGGCATAGGCGGCGGCGTGGCTTTTGTTGAAGGCGTAGGAGGCGAATGCGCTCATCTCGTCGTAAATGGCTCCGGCGGCTTCGGGGGAAACGCCCCGGCGTACGCAGCCCTCAATGACCACATTGCCGTTTTCGTCCGTCATGCCGTTGATGAAGTACTCCCGCTCCTGCGCCATCACGTCTTTTTTCTTCTTGGCCATGGCGCGGCGCATCAGGTCGCTGCGACCCAGACTGTAGCCCGCCAGATCGCGCACGATCTGCATGACCTGCTCCTGATAGACCATGCAGCCGTAGGTCACGTCCAGAATGGGCGCAAGCTGGGGCGTGATGTATTTGACTGTGGCGGGATCCTGCTTGCCCGCAATGTACCGGGGGATGGAATCCATGGGGCCGGGGCGGTAGAGGGAGATGGCAGCGATCACATCCTCGAAGCAGGCGGGCTTCATGTTCTGCAAAAACAGCCGCATACCGCCGGATTCCAGCTGGAACACGCCGTCGGTATCCCCGGAGGAGATCATTTGGTACACGCCCGCATCATCCAGCGGGATGTCCTCGGGGGTCAGGTGTACACCTTCCTGCGCCAGAAGATCCAGCGTATCCCGGATCACGGTCAGGGTGCGCAGCCCCAGAAAGTCCATCTTGAGCAGCCCCAGCGATTCCAGCGTACCCATGGGGTACTGGGTGGTGACCACCTCATCGTTGAGCTGCAGGGGAACGTATTCGGTCACCGGCTTTGCGGTGATCAGCACGCCCGCGGCGTGGGTGCTGGCGTGGCGGGGCATGCCCTCCAGCGTAAGGGACATATCGTAGAGCTTCTGCACCTGGGGGTCGTCCCGTACCAGCTCCTTCAGCTGGGGACTTACCTCCATGGCTTTGGAAAGGGTCATATCCAGCGCAAAGGGGATGGCTTTGGCCACCTGATCCACCTGCGCATAGCTCATACCCAGCACGCGCCCCACATCCCGGATCACGGCCTTGGCCTTCATCGTACCGAAGGTGATGATCTGGCTGACGTGATCCTGTCCGTACTTGCGGGCAACGTAATCGATAACCTCCTGTCTGCGCTCGTAGCAGAAGTCGATGTCCAGATCGGGCATGGACATGCGTTCCGGGTTCAGGAAGCGTTCGAAGAGCAGGTTGTACTTGAGGGGATCCAGCATGGTGATGGAGAGGGTATACGCCACGATGCTGCCTGCACCGCTGCCGCGCCCGGGGCCCACCATGATGCCGTTTTTCTTGGCGTAACCGATAAAATCCCATACGATCAGGAAGTAATCCACATAGCCCATGCGGGCGATCATGGAAAGCTCGTAGGCGAGGCGTTTGCGGGGTTCGCTGTTTTCGTCCTCCGCTTCGGCGGGGTACAGGCGGCGCAACCCCTCCATGCACAGCCGGGTGAGCATCTCTTCGGCAGTCTCGCCGGTCTCGATGGGGTAATGGGGCAGGTGCAGCTTGCCGAATTCGAATTCCACATTGCACCGGGCGGCGATGTTGCCGGTGTTGTGCACGGCTTCGGGGCAGGCGGCAAACAGGCGCAGCATCTCCGCTTCGCTCTTTACATACAGTTCATCGGTCTCCATGCGCATGCGGGTCTCGTCCTGCAAAGTTTTGCCGGTCTGGATGCACATGAGCACCTCCTGGGCGGGGGCATCCTCCCGGAAAAGGTAGTGGCAGTCGTTGGTGGCTGCCAGCGGGATGCCCGTCTCCCGGCTCAGACGCATCAGCAGGGGCAGCACCTGCCGCTCCTCCTCCAGCCCGTGATCCATGATCTCGATATAGTACCGCCCCTGCCCGAAGAGCAGCTGCATGGAAAGGGCGTACTGCTTTGCATCCTCGTACCTGCCGGAGAGCAGCAGCTTGGGCAGGTCGCCGCTCAGGCAGGCGGAAAGGCAGATCAGCCCCTCGCTGTGCTGCCGCAGCAGCTCGTAGTCGATGCGGGGCTTGTAGTAGAAGCCCTCGGTAAAGCCTGCGCTGACCAGCTTCATCAGGTTGCGGTAGCCTGTGTTGTTTTCGCACAGAAGGATCAGGTGGCTGTATTCCCTTGCCGCCCCCTGCTTGTCGAAGCGGTTCTGGCAGATGTATACCTCGCACCCGATCACCGGGGTGATGCCCGCCTTTTTGCAGGCATTGTAAAACTCCACCGCGCCGTACATCACGCCGTGGTCGGTAATGGCTGCGTGGGTAAAGCCCAGCTCGGCAAGACGCTTCACCAGCGGATTGATGCGGTTTGCGCCGTCCAGCAGGCTGTATTCGGTGTGCAGGTGCAAATGGGCAAAAGACATAGGTCGGCTCCTTTATGGTCGGGTGGTGGCGGGGCGGCAGCCCACGGGAACGGCTGTGCCCCATTTACGTGATTTAATTATAACAGCTTTGGGCGGGAGTTTCCATAACAACCTGCGTTGGGTCGATCACATGAATGGTTCATTGCCCGAAACCTCATCGTGTGCTATACTAAATCCACAAAATGGATATGAATCAGTACACGAAAGGGTGTTCATATGGATATTATCACGATTCTGAGCCAAATCGATCTGGGAAGTTATGCATTGCCCGAATTCCAGCGCGGATATGTCTGGAATCGCGATCAGGTGCGAAAATTGATGTACTCCCTCTACAAAGGCTACCCCATTGGCGGGTTACTGGTATGGGATACCGTTACCAATCCGGATATTGCCCGTGGTGATGGACCGCTGTCTTCCGGTCATGTGAAACTGATTCTGGATGGACAGCAGCGTATCACCACTTTGTATGGTATTATTCGTGGCAAACCGCCTATGTTCTTTGACGGCAATAAAGATGCTTTCACCAATCTGTATTTCAACATTGAAGATGAAACCTTTGAATTCTATATGCCTGCAAAAATGAAAGGAAATAAAGCATGGATCAGTGTTACTGATTTAATGCTGACGGGTGCTTCCCATTTTTTGCAAAGGACGATGCAAAACGATCCTGAGAATGTCGGCTATTGGCTTTCTCATATGGGATGTATTAACGACTTGGATGCTATCAAGTACGTGGATTTGCATATACAAGAGGTTTCAGGCGAAGACAAGACCATTGATGTAGTCGTAGAGATCTTCAATAATGTTAACTCTGGCGGCACAAAACTCAGCAAAGGTGATTTGGCGCTGGCAAAAATTTGTGCAGAGTGGCCCGAAGCCCGTAATGAAATGAAACGGATTCTGGAAAAGTACCGGAAAGCCGGTTACAGCTTCACAACAGACTGGCTCCTGCGCTGTGTTACGGTATATGCCACCAGCCAGCCGTATTTCTCAATTCTGGCAAAAGTGCCAACAGAAGAATTCAAAAAACATCTGCACGAAACAGATTTGATGATCGGCACCTGTCTGGATCACATTGGCACAAGATTAGGACTTGACCACGCACGTGTATTGGGTGGTGTATACGCCATTCCGACAATGATCTCTTACTTGCAGAGAAACAACGGAAAGCTTTCCGGCAGTGCCGAATGGGATAAACTGCTGTATTGGTATATCCACACCTTCCTTTGGGGGCGTTATGCCGGTTCTACCGAAAGCGCACTTGCACAGGATTTGAACATACTTAACAACGGCGAAGGCATTGAGGGGCTGCTCCGCCTGCTTCGCCAGTCCCGTGCAGACCTGACCATCCGTCCGGAAGACTTCTGGGGTTGGAGCACCGGTGCACGATTCTATCCTTTGCTGTATCTGCTCACCCGAACTAGTCATGCTTTGGATTGGGGTTCGGGGCTGGAATTGTCCAATAGCCTTTTGGGCAAAAATTCTACGCTTGAAGTACATCATATCTTCCCGAAGGATCTTCTCTACAAGAGCGGGAGATCCAAACCCATCGTCAATTCGCTTGCCAATTATGCATTCCTAACAAAAGATACGAACATTGCCATTTCAAACAGACCACCGGAAGAGTATATGCCTGTTTATGAAGCAATGAATCCTGGTGCTATTTCATCCCATTGGATTCCTGACGATCCAGAGCTTTTGAAAATCGAGAACTACGAAAAGTTTTTGGAGCAGCGCCGCATCCTGCTGGCTCAGGCTGCAAACCGATTGCTGGATTCTCTATATCAAGGAAGCCGTACGGATATCGGTTTGATGAGTTATGCACTGAGGGAAGATTTCCAACTTGATTCCAGCGAAGAGCAAGAAATCGAAGCAATGTCTGCGTGGATGGCAGAGCGCGGCTTGAGCGAGGGCGTGATCAATCACGAAATTTTAGATTCCAACGGTCAGGTGTGCGCTATTATCGACCTTGCGTGGCCACAGGGACTCCAGACCGGTCTCAGTGAACCCATCGCCTTGCTTCTGAATGAATCGGCAGAAACTCAGGTGATTGTCAGTCAAAACGGATATCGGTACTATACCAGTACCGATGAACTGAAGGAGTATGTTGCAGCGGTAATACAGTAACAGCTTGTATACTGTACGAAAAACGAGGAGGGCACAATCCCCCCTCGTTTTTCATCTCATAATTTTCGTGTTTTTTTCGTTTCAAAACAGATTGTAAACAACAGCCAACTATGGTACAATCCGCGTAGATGGAAACGTTGGTTAACCCCCTTCAACGCAGGGGCATCGAAAACGTTTTCGATCATGGAGAAATCGGAGGAGGCAACCACAAATGAATTACGGTTATTTCGATAACAGCAAGCGGGAATATGTCATTACCGACCCCCGCACTCCCATGCCCTGGGCCAACTATCTGGGCAGCCCCGCCTACGGCGCCATCGTTACCCAGAACGCCGGCGGCTACAGCTTCGTAAAGAGCGGCGCGGCAGGTCGTATCCTGCGCTACTCCTTCAACCAGTTCGACGAGCCCGGCCGCTACATCTACCTGCGCGACCAGGAGACCGGCGATTTCTGGTCTGCCAGCTGGCGTCCCGTGGAAAAGTCTCTGGATGAGTACAAGACCATCACCCGCCACGGCACCAGCTATACCGAGATCGAGAGCGAGTACAACGGCATTCAGTCCAAGGCGCTGTACTATGTGCCCATGGATGCCACCCACGAGGTATGGCGTCTTACCGTTACCAACACCGGCAGCGCACCCCGCACCATCGGCGTTACCGGCTACTGCGAGCTGACCACCGAGAGCTTCTATTCTCAGGATCTGGTCAACCTCCAGTACACCCAGTTCATCACCTGCACCGAGTTCAAGGGCGATTTCATCCTGCAGCACATCAACCAGTTCTGTGACCGGGACGAGAACGGCGAAAACGGCCGTGAGCGTTTCTTCGGTCTGGCAGGCGCAGAGGTAGCCAGCTACACCGGTCGCCGCGAGGGCTTCCTGGGCGTGAGCCGCTTCAACGCTCCCAAGGGCGTGGTGGAAGGCAAGCTGCCCAACACCCTCAACTTCAACGGCAACCCCTGCGGCGCACTGAATGCCGTCATCACCCTTAAGCCCGGCGAAAGCAAGACCGTGGCCTTCGTGCTGGCCCAGAAGGGCAGCAAGGAAGCCCGCCGGCTGCTGGATCACTACGCCGACACCGCCAACGTGGTGGATGCCGAGCTGAAGGATCTGATCGCTTACTGGCACGGCAAGCTGAACAACCTGAACATCAACACCCCCAGCGAAGAGCTGAACACCATGATCAACACCTGGAACGCCTTCCAGTGCTTCACCACCTTCGTGTGGAGCCGCGCCGCCAGCCTCATCTACTGCGGCGAGCGCAACGGCTACGGCTACCGCGACACCGTGCAGGATATCCAGGGCATCATCCATCTGGATCCCCAGATGGCCAAGGAGCGCATCAAGTTCATGCTCTCCGCTCAGGTGCATCATGGCGCAGGTCTGCCTCTGGTCAAGTTCACCCACAACCCCGGCCATGAGGATAAGCCCGAAGACGAGAGCTATGTCCGCGAGACCGGTCACCCCGCCTACCGTGCCGACGATGCCATGTGGCTCTTCCCCACGGTGTACAAGTACATCGCCGAGACCGGCGACACCGCTTTCCTCGACGAGGTGATCGCCTTCTCCGACTTTGACGAAGGCACCGTGGTCGAGCACCTGAAGCGCGCCATCGACTTCACCCTCAACCATCTGGGCGCACACGGCATGCCCGCCGGCCTCCATGCCGACTGGAACGACTGCCTGCGCCTTGGCAAGCAGGGTGAAAGCAGCTTCGTTGCCTTCCAGTTCTACTATGCCCTCACCATTCTGCGTGAGATGATCAAGGATCGTGCCGAGTACGCCGAATACTGCCAGTTCCTCGCCAGCAAGGCTGATGAGCTGCTTGCCAAGATCAACGAGCTGTTCTGGGAGGACGACCGCTTTACCCGTGGCTACTCCGAGGAAGGCGATGTGATCGGCTCCAAGCACAACCCCGAAGCCTCCATGTGGCTGAACCCCCAGAGCTGGAGCGTTATTTCCGGCGCTGCCACCAAGGAGCAGGCCGAGGCCGCCCTGGGCAACGTGAACAAGCTGCTGAACACCGCCAACGGCGTTGAGCTGATGGCTCCCTGCTACAAGTACCACTACTTCGACGGCGCGCTGATGAAGCTGTTCAACCCCACCACCAAGGAAAACGGCGGCGTGTTCTGCCAGGCTCAGGGCTGGATCATCCTTGCCGAGAGCCTGATGGGCCACGGCGGCACCGCTTACCAGTACTTCCTGGAGAGCTGCCCTGCCGCTTACAATGACCGTGCCGAGATCCGCGAGATCGAGCCCTATGTACACGGTCAGTTCATTGAAGGTCACGAGTCTCCCCAGCCCGGCCGCTCCCACGTGCACTGGCTCACCGGTACCGCCAGCACCGTTATGGTCGGCTGCGTAGAGGGTATCCTGGGTCTGCGTCCCACCCCCGAAGGTCTGCTGGTCAGCCCCGCCATCCCCGCCCAGTGGGACGGCTTCACCATGGATAAGACCTTCCGCGGCAAGCGGCTGCACATCGTTGTGGATAACGCTGCCCACCACGAAGGCGGCGTTGAGAAGCTCTACCTCAACGGCGTTGAGATCCCCGTTGGCGTCATCGCCGACGACAAGCTCACCGACGGCGCGGAGATCAAGGTCGTTATGTAAGAGGGGAATCGGTCGGGGGCGCTGCCCCCGACACCCCCGGCAGGAGGCAGTGCCTCTTGCACCTCCGGTCTGCGCCCGCTCTGCGGACGCAGGGGGAGGAGATAAGCTGAATAAACGGAGGCTGCTGCAGATGGGTTTCTGCGGCAGCCTTTGTTGATCGGTTTGCTGCGAATGAATGTCCACCGGCATACAGCAACCGCCCCGGAGCTTGGCTCCGGGGCGGTGCTTTGTTGGAATATTTATTGTTTGAATCGGCTTAGTTGTTGTAGTTCACAGTTACGCCGTCATGAGTCTTGCCGCCCGCAACGCCCTTGTCGCCGCCGAACAGCTGGTCGAACGTATGCTGTGCCTCGTGATCCTCGTCGGTGTCATGGGTGTGGTCAGGATCAACGCCTTCGGTAGCATAGCCCTCCTGAACGCGCGAGCACTTCCATTCGCCTTCCGCAGCGTAAGAGCCCTTGCCGTTGGCTTCAAACTCGCAGTAGGTGTAGTTGACCCAATTGCCGTAGGTAACGGTGCAGTTGGTCGCTGTAAGATAGGATGCCGTGGCTGTACCGTTGGTTTTTTCTTCGGAATTACCAATCAGCATGCCACTCAGACGGTACAGGTAGTACTGGTAGTTGGCGCACGCATCGTTGAAGACATCCAGCTCAGCAGATACATCGCAGTCCTTCATGGTAACGCTCGCATCGCCCCATTTGCCGCCGATGATGCCGCCGCAGGAGCAGTCGGGAGTGCCCCACAAGGCAGAAACCTTGGTGCCGATAACATCAACGTTTTCAAAGGTTTGAGTTCCGTTTATCTCACCCACAACGCCGCCGGTGTAGCGGTTGTAGTTGGCAATAACGCCGCCCTTGACTGTAATGTTCCTGTAGGTGCAATCGCCGTAGGAATAACCCACCAAAACGCCCATATCCACGCATTCCATCACAATTTCAGGATTCTCGATGGTCAGGTTCTCAATGGTGGCATCCACTACGGAGGCAAACAGACCGCCGCCTTGTGTACCATAGCTCAAGCCAAGCGCCCAGCCATTCTGGTACAGATTTCTAATGGTGTGGTTCTGACCGTCAAAGGTACCGGAGAACACGGTATCGTATCCGAAACCAATGGGATTAAAGCTGAGGGGTTCCTCGCCGGCCTTGGCGCAGGTATCGCAGTTGTTGCCAAGGCACAGATCCTTGCCCAGCTTGACGGTCTTGCCTTCGAAGGTGTTGCCTTCATCCACCAGCTTGCCCAGACCTGCCAGCTGTTCGGCAGTGGTGATGGTGAACTCGGTATCCGTATCGTTGTACCAGCTGATATCAACAGAGCCGTCCCAGTGATCGGCGGCATCGGCATCCAGGGCGTCGTTCAGCCACTGGGCCATGTTCGCCTTCACATCGGGGAAGCCTGCATCCAGCGCGGTGTTGGCATCGGGCAGGTTGTCGACCTGTACAGCCTGGGTAACGGCAATGATCTCGTAGGTATCGCCCAGAGCGGCAACATCGCTGCTGTCTGCGTTGTGGGTCATGACCACCTGCAGCAGGCTGGGGCTGCAGATCTCGCCGGGCTGCAGCGCCTGCTGCCATGTGGCGCTCAGCACCAGATAACGCTGCCCGTCCTCAAGGGTGGTATAGCCGTGATCTTTCCATTGGAAGAGGGTGTCGTCGCTGATGTTCATCACCAGTTCTTTGGTGGCGTCCTCACTGTACTCTACACCCTCGGGGCATTCAAAGGCCAGAATGGTGCGGTAGTAGGCAGGGGAGGAACCGGTGTTTTGCACAAATACCATTTTGTCGACCACGCCCACCAGCTTCTCGTCATCCCACAGGCTGTCGGCTGCATCGGCTGCGGTTACGTTGTCGCCCCAGTAGATGGGATTGGCAGTATCGGTGTCATAGCTGCTGTCGCCCCCGGCAGGGTAGGCGGGATAGAGGGGCTTTTTGTCCACAAAATCTTCCAGATCGTCCGTTTCCAGCCGACCGGAATGCCCGCCTTCGTCGCTGCTTTTGAAGGCATCGGTACGCTGCTTTTCCAGCTGCTCGATCTTGACATTGCCCAGCGTCATTACGTTTACGTCGCTGTCGGTGGCGGTCAGGTAGGCCAGAGTGCCGGTGGCGGCGATCGCAACAGAGACAATCAGCGCCAAAACCAGCAGAAGTGTGCGTTTGCTCATGTTGGTTCCTTCCTTCCTTCCTTGTTTGTAATGAACAGGAAACAGGCAGTATGAATTTTCTGCTATTTCTTGTTATTTCCATTGTTCAAAATTCATTATAATCATTTTGAAATCTGTATGCAATAGAAACAGGATATTTTCAAATAAAAATGTAAGTTATTTATTCGGCAAACCATGGTAGTTTCCCGGCAGCATAAAGCGGTAAAGCAAACACCCCGGAGCCGAAGCTCCGGGGTGTTATTTCTCATCCGCGGGTCAAGGGGCTCAGCCCCTTGTGGGGGTGCAGGGGGCGAAGCCCCCGCATTCCCCCCGCAAACAGACTTGCCGTTACCGGCTTCCCTTGTCATACGGAATACCTTCTGCCTTGGGCGCGCGGCTGCTCTTGGAGGTAAACGCCAGCACGATCAGGGTGATCAGGTAGGGGAGCAGACGGTAGAAGTTGGTATTGATGCCCATATCCTTGAGGAAGAAGATCTTCTCGCCTGCACTGTTGAGCACGTAGAGGCTGCCGTAGCTGGCGGCCACGCACTTGAACAGACCGAACAGCAGGGCTGCGCCCGCAACGCCCAGAGGCTTCCAGTTGCCGAAGATCATTACGGCGAGGGCGAGGAAGCCGAAGCCTGCCACGTCGCCGTTGGCGGTGCAGTTGGTGGTGGTAAGGGCGTAGACGAAGCCGCCGATGCCCGCCAGCGCGCCGGAGATGCCCACGCCCGCGTAGCGCATTTTGAACACGTTGATGCCAAGGCTGTCGGATGCCTGCGGGTTCTCGCCGCAGCTGCGCAACCGCAGACCGAAGCGGGTCTTGTAGAGGATCACGGACATGATCACGAAGATGAGGATACACACATAGGTGGCGGGGTACACCTTGTTCACGAAGGTGTCAAAGAGGAAGCCGGGCTGGTCGGTGCGTCCGTAGCCGAACATGGCTTTCTTGAGCATGAACCAGCCTGCGCTGTCGCCGGTGTACATCTGCAGGGTGTTCTGGTTAACGAGCAGGCGAACGAAGAACAGCACCAGTGCGGGAGCCATCAGGTTCAGCGCGGTACCGCCCACGGTCTGGTCTGCCTTCAGGTTGATGGCGGCAAAGGCCAGCAGCATGGAAAACAGTGATCCCAGCAGAGCGGAAACCAGCATGGTCAGCAGCATAAAGCCTTGCAAGGCAAGGTAGTTGTCCGCATCGTAAACCGCCTGGAACCAGCCCCACTGCTGTACAAGACGCACAAACAACACGCCGATGAACGCACCGAAGATCATAATACCTTCCAGCGCCAGATTGATGATGCCGCTGCGCTCGGCATAGATGCCCGCCAGCGCGACGATCATCAGGGGAACGGCATAGATCAGCGTCTGACGGATCAGGAACACCATGCTTCCGGAGGTCAGGTTTTCAAAGAAAGTAGTCATGCGTTCTCCTCCTCTCCGGCGGTCTGGTCAGAGGGCTGCTGCTCCCGGCTCTGTGCGGGCTGTTGCAGCAGGACGGGTTCCTCCGCGGGAAGCGGCTGAGGCTGGGGCTCCGGTTCGGGGGTTGCGTCCGGTTCGGGCCGGGGCTGTGCCTGCGCTTCGGCGGCAGCCTTGCGGCGGCGGCCCAGCATGGTCTTGAACAGCAGGGAGAAGGCGCTCAGGTACACGATCACGGCGATGATCACGTCGGTGATGTACTCGTTGTACGCCGTCAGGTTGGTCAGCTGCAGACCGCAGATGTCCAGCATGGACATGAAGATGCCGGTAAACACCACGCCGATGGGATGGTTGGAGGCCAGCAGCGCAACGGGGATGCCGTTGAAGCCCGCAGCGGGCAACGCCTGGTAGGTGCTCCAGAAGAACTCGGTGTTGCCGCTCAGGTAGTACAGGGAACCGGCTGCGCCCGCCAGCGCACCGGCGATGGCCATGCTGAACACGATGTTCCGCTTGTCGTTGATGCCTGCATAGCGGGCAGCGAAGCGGTTGGAGCCGCAGGCCTTCAGCTGGTAGCCGAAGGTGGTGCGGGTCAGCAGGATGTATACCAGCACCGCCAGCACCGCGGCGATGATGATGCCGCCGTTCACCTGCGAGTTGGGGAAGAGCACATCCAGCCCCATCTTGGAGGTGGCAACGTTGTTGAAGCTGGTTTTGTAGATGTAGCCGGTCTTGGTGCCCTCGATCACGTTCTTCAGGGTGGAAACGTCAAAGACCCAGGTAACCAGGTTGGCGGCGATCCAGTTGGTCATAATGCAGGCCAGAACCTCGTTGATGTTCAGCAGGCTCTTGAGCAGACCGGGGATCGCGCCCCAGAGCGCGCCTGCCAGCATACCGCCGAGGAAAGCCAGCGTCCACACCAGCCAGGGGGCAAAGGTGAGGGCGGGGGTATTGCCCTGAGCCACCAGCCAGTCGTACAGGGGGCCGGAGCCGGTGGACATGCTCAGCGCAATGAACAGGCTGGCGGCGGTGCCTGCCAGATACTGTCCCGGCGCGCCGATATTGAACAGACCGGTCTTGAAGGCAACGGCAACGGAAAGACCCGTCAGCACCAGGGGAGTGGCACGGAAGAGCATATTGCCGATGTTGGTGGGGTTAAAGCCGAAGGTGAGCGCACCGGTGGCATTGCGTCCGGTGGAGAACAGACCGAAAAATACCAGCCGGATGCCCTCCCAGATGCCCTTTGCGCTGATCGTGGGGCTGATGAGACCCACGATCCAGATCAGGATGCTTCCGGCGAGAAGACCGATCAGAATGGAAATGACCGATGCCATGACGGATCGTGCGCCGGGTTTTTGAAAGAAGGGAGTCTTGTTCATATTACTCAGCCACCTCCTGCCGCTTGGCGCCTGCCATGTACAGACCCAGTTCCTCCACTGTGATCTGTTTGGGGTCGAATTCGCCCACGATCTCGCCCTCGTACATCACGAGGATGCGGTCGGAAAGGTTCATTACTTCGTCCAGCTCCAGAGAGACCAGCAGTACGGCCTTGCCCGCATCCCGCTGCTTCACCAGCTGTCCGTGGATGTATTCAATGGCGCCCACGTCCAGACCGCGGGTGGGCTGCACGGCAATGATCAGCGGCTTGTCCCGGTCGATCTCCCGGGCAACGATGGCCTTCTGCTGGTTGCCGCCCGACATGCTGCGCACGGTGGTCACCGCGCCCTGACCGGAGCGTACGTCGTACTGCTTGATCAGTTCTTCGGCATAGCCGCGCACCTGATCAAAGCGGATAAAGCCCGCTTTCTGGAAACGTTTTTCCTCAAACCGCTGCAGCACCATGTTCTGCTCCAGGGTAAAGTCCAGCACCAGACCGTGTTTGTGCCGGTCTTCGGGAATGTGGCTCATGCCCGCATCGCTGCGCTTGCGCACACCGGCGGCGGTCACGTTCTGCCCGCAAAGGGTAATGCTGCCGGAGGAGGGCTTCTCCAGACCGGTAATGGCATGCACCAGATCGGTCTGACCGTTTCCGTCGATACCTGCAATGCACAGGATCTCGCCCGCACGGGCGGTAAAGCTCACGTTGTGTACCGCATCCCGCTTGTAGAGCTTGGAGGGTACGCACAGGTTCTTCACCGTCAGCACCGCATCGGCGGGGACGGCATCCTCCTTGTCCACCTCCAGCTGCACGGGGCGACCCACCATCATGCGGCTCAGCTCGGCCTTGGTGGTCTGGGCGGTATCCACGGTGCCCACATAGCGTCCCTTGCGAAGCACGGTTACCCGGTCGGAAACCGCCATGATCTCGTTCAGCTTGTGGGTAATGAACAGGATACTCTTGCCTTCCTTCGCCAGCCCGCGCATGATCTCCATCAGCTCGTCGATCTCCTGGGGGGTCAGAACGGCGGTGGGCTCGTCAAAGATGAGCACCTCGTTGTCCCGGTAGAGCATTTTCAGGATCTCTACACGCTGCTGCATACCAACGGTAATATCCTCTACCTTGGCATCCAGATCCACCTTCAGACCGTAGCGCTCGCTCAGCTCCTGTACCTTTTTGCGGGCGGCCTTGCGCTTCAGGAAGCCCAGCGCGCCCACATCCTCTGCGCCAAGGATGATGTTGTCCAGCACGGTAAAGACCTCGATCAGCTTAAAGTGCTGGTGCACCATGCCGATGTGCAGGGCGGTGGCATCGTTGGGATTGTTGATTGTTACAACCTTCCCATCCTTCTTGATGATGCCTTCCTCCGGCTGGTAGAGACCAAAGAGAACGCTCATCAGGGTGGATTTTCCTGCGCCGTTCTCGCCCAGCAGGGCGTGGATCTCGCCCTTCTTCAGCTGCAGGGTGATGTCGTCATTGGCCTTGATGCCGGGGAATTCCTTGGTAATGTGCAGCATCTCGATCACGTACTGAGGCGTGTCATTCATCCGCACACATCCCCCTTTCTGTTGTTGATAACGGAATATGCCGGGTTTTTCTAATAGAAGTATTATATCTGGAAATGGGGGAAAATGCAAGATTTTCGTGGTCAGGCGGGCTGCCTGTTCCATCTTCTGTACAGCCTGCCCGGGCTGTGCTATACTGCTTTTAACCAATCGAAAACAGAAGGGAGCTGTTCCTATGCGACTCACCCCCGCCCTCGGAGAGATCATCCCCAAGCGGAAATCCACCCGCAGCTATACCGGCGAGGCTCTGCCTGCCGGGCAGCTGGAAGAACTGCGCACCCGGCTCGGTCAGCTTGTGCCCCTGTTCCCCGATATCCCCGTAAAGCTGGAGATCGTGGATGCCTCGCAGGTGCGCTGCATGCAGCCGTGGAAGACCCCTCACTTCATCACCGCCGCCACGCAGGATACCCCGGATGCCTTTATCAACGTGGGCTTTGTGCTCCAGCAGATGGATCTTTACCTGCAATCCATAGGGCTGGGCGCATGCTGGGTCGGGCTGGGCAGACCCAAAAGCGATGTGCCAAAGGGACTTACCCACGCCATTCTGATGCCCTTTGGTATCGCCGCGGAGCCTGTGCTGCGGGACAGCGTGGAGCAGTTCAGGCGCAAAAGCCCTGAAGAGATCGCCGATGCCCCCGACCCCCGGCTGGAGTGCGTGCGCCTTGCCCCCTCAGCGACCAATTCCCAGCCGTGGTATATCGTCCATCAGGGGGAATGGCTGCATGTGTATCAGGTGGAGCAGGGTCCCCTCAAGCGGATGACGCTGGGAAAGATGAACTGCATCGACATGGGCATTGCCCTGTGCCATCTGGCGGTCACCTGTCAGGGGGAATTCACCCTGCAAAGGCTGGAGGATGCACCCGCCGTGGAGGGCTATACCTATATCGGAACCGTACCTGCGCTGTAACGGGTGAAGATGGCTTGTTAGCATTGACTAACCCTTCCCGCGCCTGCTATCATCACCCTGCACCAATGAGGGAGTAGCAAGCGCACACCATGCGTAGCAAGTTCAACATACTGGCGAAAGCCTGGCTTGCTTTCAATTGCGAGACTCATGCGTAACTGCCAAGCTATGCATGAAGTCTGCCCTTTTGAGACAAAGGCTTCACACCCGGGCATAGCAAAAGCTGCTGCCCGGGTTTTGTTATGCCCGGGGAAAACCGTTCACGGAGGGGATCGACCAATGGAATGGAATGTTTCTTTCTTCATTACCAGCGTGCTGCTGGGCGCAGGGCTTGCCATGGATGCGTTTTCCGTGTCGCTGGCCAACGGGCTTAACGAGCCCTGCATGAAAAAACCCCGCATGTGTCTGGTCGCGGGCGTCTTTGCCTTCTTTCAGGCGCTCATGCCGCTGCTGGGCTGGCTGTGCGTGCGCACCATCGCCCAGACCTTCACCGCCTTCCAGAAGCTGATCCCGTGGATCGCGCTGGCGCTTCTGTGCTTCATCGGCGGCAAGATGCTTCTGGACGGCATCCGCAACAAAGAAGAGGAATGCGGCGCAGGAGCCGTTACCTTCTCCGCTTTGCTGGTGCAGGGGGTGGCCACCAGCATCGATGCGCTGTCTGTGGGCTTTACCATTGCCGAATACGGCTGGCTGATGGCGCTGGTCTGTGCGCTGATCATTGCGGCGGTCACCTTTGCCATCTGCATGGGCGGGCTTTTGATCGGGCGGAAGTTCGGCACCAAGCTGGCGGGCAAGGCTTCCATCCTTGGCGGCGTGATCCTGATCCTCATCGGCATCGAGATCTTCCTCACAGGCATTCTGTGATGCCGGCGCAGTCCATATCCCCCGGCAGGCTTCCGAACCGTTTCTTTGCCGTACCGCCCCGGGGGGATCTGCCGCCCGTTGTTGACAGTACAGGTGAAAAAAGCTATAGTATTGAAGGAAATGCACACATTCTGCGCAAGAGGGGGAGAGGGGTTCATGCTGTTTTCAAGCCTGACTTTTCTGCTGTACTTTCTTCCCGCAGTGGTGCTGATCCACTATTTTCTGCCCGAGCGGTGGCAGAACGGTTTCCTTCTGGCCGCCAGCCTTCTGTTCTATGCATGGGGCGATGTGCAGCAGGTGCCGCTGTTTGTTGTGATGCTTACCGCAGGCTGGGCGCTGGGGCGGCTGATCGAACGCTCCCGCAGCCGTGCAGCCCGCCGCTGGCTGCTGGCCGCCGGTCTTGTGCTCGATCTGGGCACGCTGTTTTTCTATAAATATACCGGCTTTTTTCTGGAAACCATCGGGCTGGACACCGGGTTTTCGATGGCGCTGCCGCTGGGCATCAGCTTCTTCGCCTTTCAGGCTGCCGGTTACCTGATCGATGTATACCGGGACGAAACCCCTGCGGAAAAGAGTCTGGTTGCCTTCGGCACCTTCCTGTTCCTGTTTCCCCAGCTGATCGCCGGCCCCATTATGCGCTATTCCGACCTGTCCGGCGCGCTGCACCGCCGCCGCAGACCGGATGCCCATGCCCTTAATACCGGCATGGCGTACTTCACCGCCGGTCTGGCGGCAAAGGTGCTTCTTGCCAACCCCATGGGCGCAGCCTACGAGACCCTGCGCGCCGTGCCGGGCGATATGCTCTGCGCGTGGCTGTCCCTTGGCAGCTATACTTTGCAGATCTATTTCGATTTTATGGGCTATTCCGTTATGGCCGTGGGTCTGGGACGAATGCTGGGCTTTGAGTTCCGGCACAATTTCCATGATCCGTACAGCGCACGGTCCATCAAGGACTTCTGGCGTCGTTGGCACATCACCCTCAGCGGCTGGTTCCGCGATTATGTGTACATCCCCTTGGGCGGCAGCCGCCGGGGCAGGCTGCGCACGGTGCTCAACCTGCTGTGCGTCTGGTGCCTGACCGGGCTGTGGCACGGCGCGGACTGGACGTTCGTTCTGTGGGGGCTGTGGTACTTCGTGCTTCTGTGCGCCGAAAACGCCATGCCCTCCCTGCCCAAGAAGCTGCCCGCTGCTTTGGCACGGCTGCTGACCATGCTCTGCGTCATGCTGGGCTGGGCGCTGTTCGTCTCCGACGGTCTGGGCGATTTTCTCCTGTACCTTGGCGACCTTTTCTCCTTCCGCTTCGCCTCCACCGGGCTGTTCTGGCTGCGGGAATATGCCATTCTGTTTGCAGTGGGCATTGCGGTGTGCATCCCGGCGGTTACCGGGTTTGTGAAGCGGCAGCTTGGCAAACACAGCGTCCTCTGCGCTGCCGCCGTGCTGGCAACCATGCTGCTGTGCCTTGCATGGCTGGCCAATTCCACCTATAATCCGTTCCTTTACTTCCGTTTTTAAGGAGGAGCTATCCTTGCGAAAAGCATGGTTGTTTCTGGCCGTTCTCGGGCTGCTGCTTGCGCTTGCCGTATGCCAGCTGGTACTTCCTCCGCGGAATATGAGCGCAATGGAAAACCGTATGCTGGCACAGATGCCTGCCTTTTCGGTGCAGGGGCTTGCCAACGGCAGCTTCACCGAAGGGGTGGAAACCTTTTCTGCCGATCAGCTGCCCCTGCGGGACCGGTTCGTTTCCCTGTATGCTGTTATGCAGACCCTGTCGGGCAAACGCCTGAACGAAGGGGTCATCTCCGGCGCGGACGGCTGGCTGTTCGACCGCTCCGACGGCTGGAGCGAGCGCAATGTACGCCTCAATGCTTCCAGCCTTCAGGCGCTGGCGGATACCTGCGGAAAGCAAGCCTGTCTGCTGGCAGTGCCCTCCTCTGCGGCGGTCTGCTCAGACAAGGTTCCGGCGCTGGCGCCGCTGGCAGACGAGGAAAAGCTGCTGGCAGCCGCAGGCAGCGAAACCACGCTGCTGCCTTTGCTGGATGCCATGAAGCAGGCCAACGGCGGACATGCGCAGTTCTACCGCACCGACCATCACTGGACGGCTGCCGGTGCGTGGACAGGCTACGAAACCGTCTGTGCGGCCTTGGGGCTCACGCCCATCCCCGCCCCGGAAACCGTCAGCTATCCCGGTTTTTATGGCAGCTATTATGCACGCAGCCCCCTGCCTTGGATGGCGGCTGATACCTTCTCCTGCGCCCTGCCGGAGGGGATCACCCTGCGGGTCGGTGAGGAAGAGAAGGAAGGCCTGCTGGATCCCGCTGTGCTGGAGGGGCGCGACAAATACGCTGCGCTGCTCTGGGGCAACCATCCCCTGATCGAGCTGGAGAACGCGCAGGCGCCCCGGGCCGAGCTGCTGGTGATCAAGGATTCCTACGCCAACGCACTCATGTCGCTGCTCGCCCGCCACTACAGCCGCATCACGGCTGTGGATGCACGATATTACACCGGCAATATTGCCGAACTGACAGAATGTTATGAAGGGGAAGTGATTCTATGTATCTACGGTCTGAGCACCCTGGCAACCGGCCGCACCATCGCCCTTATGGATGGTATGCCTTACTGATCCTCCTTGTGACCGGTCTGTTTTCCTGCGCGGCTGCCGAGCAGCTGCAATCTTTCGGCAACCCCGATTTTCCCCCGCCGCTGGTGGAAGCCCACGAGCCCGAGGGTGACGAATACTTCACCGATGCCGTCTTTATCGGCGATTCCATGATGGAAAACGTGGAAACCAGCGGGCTTATCCCCACCGCCAACTATATCAGCCGCATCGGCATGAGCGCCCACTCCATGGACGACCGGCAGTTCCGGGTGCAGGGCCATTCCGGCAGGCTGAATGCTTACGAATACGCCGCCACCTATCAGCCCGCCAAGGTCTATGTGTGGATCGGGGCAAACGGACTCAGCTACAACACCTCCGACACCATCATCGGCGATTACGAGCGGGTGGCGGACGATCTGATCACCCATTTCCCGGATGCGCTGATCTATGTCATCAGCCCGCCGCCCATGACCAAGGTGCGCATGAACGGGGAAAAGAAGATCCCTGCCGGGCGCTATGCCGAATTCAACGAAAAGCTGTGCCGGCTGGCGCAGCGCCGCGGGTTTTACTACATCGATATGTACAGTCTGGTGACCAACGAAGAGGGCTACCTGCGCAAGGAATATGCTGCCGGAGACGGGTTTCACCTGTCCCGGGAGGCCTACGTGCTTCTGACCGATGCGGTGCGCAGCCAGACCGTTCCCATGCCCGATACTGATACCACAAGGAGTGAACAACCATGAAAAAACTGCTGTTGATGGTTCTCTGTCTTTGCCTGCTGTTGGGGTTCACCGGCTGCGGCGCACCGGCTGCCGGGGTGTCGGCCACCTGCGCGGAGCTGGCTGACAGCGTTGAGAAGGCGGTTGCCTTTACCGAGCTGACCGACGTTTCTCAGGACTATATGGAAAAGTATCTGTGGATCGAAGCCGCCGATCTGGAGGACTGGGTCATGCGGCGGGATGTTTCCCGCGCCACCCCCGAAATGATCCTGATCGTGAAGGTGAAGGACGGCGCAGACAAAGCCGCCGTTAAGCAGCTCATTCAGGATTACCACGACGAGCAGACCCTGCAGTACAGGGATTATCAGCCCGGCGAGATGTTCAAGCTGGAGGGCGCGAAGGTGCTGGAGAACGGCTCCTGTCTGGCGCTGATCGTTTCGCCCGATGCGGCCAAAGCGGTTTCCGCGCTGGGCAAGGGCTGGAAGTAAGCCGTTTGCTGCGGCGGGTCGGTTTGTGGGCACCCCCCCGTAAACCGATCCGCCGCTTTTTTCTGCAAGCCGGGAGGTGCAGCTCGTACCGGCGGGCAGAGGGCGGCGGTCTGTGCCCGTATTCTTAACCGTTCCTTTGCCGCGGTGCCCCAAGGGGCGGCTCTGCCCGGCGCAGGACGGCTGCTCTGCCGAAAAAGTCCATGCCCACATCCCGCTTACCACCTTGCACTTCCCACCCTGCAATGATATAATCTGCTATGTATGATATCGGCAGATCACTGCCGCTTACGGAGGAGGAAAAACCTTGGATATCCTTGCTATTCTCAAAGAGCTGTTCGCCGGTGTGATCTCGATGGTCTCCGTGGACGGTCTCAAGACGCTGGCCATGTTCGTCATCGCCGGTGTGCTCATCTATCTGGCGATCAAGAAGGACTACGAACCCGCTCTGCTGCTGCCCATCGGCTTCGGCGCCATCCTTGCCAACCTGCCCGACGCCGTTGTGCTGGGCGAGGACGGCTTCCTGAAGGTGCTGTTCAATGCCGGTATTGCCAACGAGCTGTTCCCCATCCTCATCTTCATCGGCGTTGGTGCCATGATCGACTTCTCCCCCCTGCTGAAGGATCCCAGCATGATCTTCTTCGGTGCGGCGGCTCAGTTCGGTATCTTTGCCACCTTCCTGGTTTCTCTGGTGCTGATCCCCATCGTTCTGCCCGCCACCGCAGGCGACGAGAACCTGATCCTGCGCCTTGCATCCGCCATCGGCATCATCGGCGCAGCCGACGGCCCCACCACCCTGTATGTTGCCAACCACTTCAAGCTGGTTGAATACATGGCGCCCATCAGTGTGGCTGCCTACAGCTACATGTCTCTGGTGCCCGTGATCCAGCCCCCGGTCATCAAGGCGCTCACCACCAAGAAGGAGCGCATGATCCGCATGAACTACAACGAGGAGCGCGCCTCCAAGCTGGCTCTGATCCTCTTCCCCATCATCGTTACCGCCATCGCCGGCATCATCGTGCCCATGAGCGCACCCCTGGTCGGTTCCCTCATGTTCGGCAACCTGATCCGTGAGTGCGGCGTGCTGGAGCGCCTCTCCAAGACCGCCCAGAACGAGCTGGCCAATCTGGTCACCATCCTGCTGGGCATCACCATCGGCGGCACCATGGTCGCCGAGAACTTCCTGCGTCTGGATACCCTGCTCATCATGGCGCTGGGCCTGTTCGCCTTCGTGTTCGACACCGCCGGCGGCGTGCTGTTTGCCAAGCTGCTCAACCTGTTCCGCAAGGAAAAGATCAACCCCATGGTGGGTGCTGCCGGTATCAGCGCCTTCCCCATGAGCGCCCGCGTCATCCAGAAGCTGGCCAAGGAAGAAGACCCCTACAACTTCATCCTGATGCAGTCCATCAGCGCCAACGTTTCCGGTCAGCTGGGCTCCATCGTGGCCGGTGGTATGGTCATCACCCTTGTTACCATGATGCTGGGCGGCGTGTGACCGTCCCCCTGACCTGCAACTGATAGATAAGGAAGGTTAACGACTATGATGAAATGGCTTATGGCGCTCACCGAGAGCGTTGAACCCGTGGCCGAGGTGGTGGAGACCGCCGTGGAACAGACTGCGCTGACCCAGCTGCCCCTGTTCACCAAGGGTCTGCTGACCACCGCCATGGGACTTTTGGGTGTATTCCTTGTGCTGACCCTGTTCTTTGTAACCATCAAGCTGATGCAGAAGATCGGCGCAAAGGAGTCCTCCCAGCAATAAAGGAGGTTCCCAAGGTATGTACACACGCGAGGAACAAAAGCAGGCCGCAAAGCAGACCCGCAACCGTCTGCTGTTCAGCTTTGTGCCTGCCGCCCTGCTGATCGTTGCCGCCATCGTGCTCTTTGTGCTGGGCACCCTTGACCGCAACGACGATGCATGGAAGCTGCCCGCCCTGCTCACCCTTGTGGGCGGCGCATACGCCATCTTTTTCTATGGCGTTCTGGCAAAGCCCATGCGCAGCTACAGCCAGCACATCAACTACATGCTGGATGGCCGCCTGCGGGAGACCACCGGCTACCTGATCGACTTTTCCGAAAATCCCTCCGAGCGCAACGGCATCGAATGCCGTGCCATCATGCTCAACGTGGGCGAAAAGGACGACCGGGAGGATGACCGGCTGTTCTACTACGATGCCAAAAAGCTGCCCCTGCCCTTTGAGAAGGGCACAAAGGTGACCGTTACCAGCAACGATATGCTGGTTTCTGCCATGCGGGAAGCTGAATAAGCAAAGCGGTTGGGAAACCCCCGCCGAAGGCGAAGCGCCTTTGGCGGGGGTTTGCTGTATGCGGATGCAGACTGCGGCACGGCTTGTGCTGCCTACGGTACCGCTGTGGAAAAAACAAACAGGGGCCGCTGCCGATCCCCCCGGCAGCAGCCCCTTTGTGTATGCTTCTGTATCGGTTCAGGTACGTTCCCCGCACCCCGCCACCACCAGCAGCGTGCCTTCTTTCACTTCCACGGTGGGCTGCTCTGCTTCATACGCATTGCTGACCCCCAGCGGCCAGTCGCAGGTCAGCTCCCCATTCTCCAGGGGATAGCTGAGCCCCCGCAGCGTTACACCTCTGGCGCAGCTGCCGTGGCAGAATACGCTCACCAGCGTGCCCCGCTCTGCCGGGGGCAGCGTGAGCCTGCCGCCGGATACCGCATAGGCCGTGTACCCGCTGTCCACCAGCTGTACCGCCGCACCCATGCCCGCATACCGGCCCATGCTCTGGAAATTCGCCAGCAGATGGTCGATGCGCCCGCCGCCGCAGCCGTAGAGGGCAAAATCCCGGTACCCCCGCTCCCAGCCCACGCTGAGGGCAAGCCCGGTATCCGTATCGTCCTTGCGCACCGGATGGCGGATCAGCTCCACCCCGGGCAGCGCGGGCGGCTCGCCCAGCGAGTCAAAATCGCCCAGCAGCACATGGGGCATGATGCCCAGCCCCTGCAAATAGCGGTAGCCCCCGTCCGCAGCGATCACCAGATCGCCCGCAGCCGGTGCCAGCCCCCGCCCGCAGAATTCTCCCGCACCCACGATATAGCATCTTGCCATCTTACAGTTCCCTCCAGACAGGGTGAAGTATACGCCATGGGGCAGGGAACGTCAAGGGATGGGGGAGGGGGCAAATGATATCTATCCCGGATAATACTTCTGACATATGTATGTTGTTGATAATATTATTTTTCACATAATACTTGACAAGTATTATACGCTGTGTTAATATGTTGCCAACAAATAAAGGAGGTCATCCGTATGTCTGATGTGAAGAAGAACGCCGTAAACGAAGCCCTGCAGCTGCCTCTGGGGGCAGAGCTGGAAACCCGCCTTGCCGATCTGTTCAAGAGCGGCGAAAAGGTCACCCTTGTGATGATCGATCTGGACAACTTTATGAAGGTGAACAACACCCACGGCCACGACGAAGGCGACCGGGTGCTCATCGATACCGGCAGATACCTGCAAAACGCCCTGCCCGAAGGGGCTGCCCTGTTCCGCTTCGGCGGCGACCAGTTTGCCGTGCTCTTCGGCGCAGGTTACGAGAAGGAGGATGTGTTCCTGCTGATGGAAGGCATCCGCGCCGCCTATTCCTGCCCCCTGCCCGATGGCGGGCAGCAGACCATCTCCATGGGCATCTCCTCCAGCCCCGAAGACGGCGAGCAGCCCGGCGAGCTGATCCGCAAGGCGGATGCTGCCATGGTGCGCGCCAAGCTGAACGGGCAGAACCGTGTCTGCCTTGCCCGGGAGGAGAAGATGGTGGTCAAGACCGCCCATTACCCCCAGGATATGCTTCATCGCCTGACCAAGCTGAGCAAGCGGGAGGGGGCCAGCGAAGCCATCCTTTTGCGGGAAGCGCTGGAGCAGCTTCTACGCAAGTACGATGCCTGATATTAGATCCATTCCCCGCGAAAGGAAGGAAGCCTGATGTGGAACGACCTGACCCCTGCATGGCAAACAGCCTTTGAACTGGCGTGGGAAGCCTTTTGCCATGGGAGTATCCCCATCGGCGCGATCATCACCGATGATGAAGGCAGGGTGCTTTCCACCGGGCGCAACCTGATGGGCGAGGGCAGGGTGCCCAACCCCCGCACCGCCCATGCGGAGGCGCAGTGTGTGCGCGATCTGGACACCTCTGCCATCCCGGATACCCGCCGCTGCCATCTCTACACCACCATGGAGCCCTGCCCCATGTGCATCGGCACCATTGTGATGGGCGGCATCTATAACATCCATGTGGCTGCCCGGGACAACTATTGCGGTGCGCTTCATTATTTGCAGGACGATCCCTTCCTGCAAAGCAAGCAGGTGAATGTATGGCTGGATGCGCCCCATGGGTGCAGCGTGCAGATCGCCATGCAGACCTGCCACGAGCTGCGCCGCTTTGGCGGGAAGGATACGCGGGTGCTGCAGAAATTCGCAGAACAGTACCCCCGGGAGGTTGCGCTGGGGCGCACCCTGTACCGGGAGGGTACGTTGGAGCGTTGCGCAGAGCAGGGTATGCCCTGCGGAGAGGTTTTCGACAGCATTCTTGCCATGCTTGAAAGCGTGGTTTGATCCAACGGCATCTTCGCCCCCAGATCGGTGGTTTCGCCGATCCGGGGGCGTTTTGCTTGTGGGTCTGTTTGCTCCGGCAACAGCCACCCAAGGCTCCCTCCTTGGAGGGCAGCAGAGGGTGCCGATCCCCGGGTCTGCCGGCTTCCACCCCAATCAAAAACGCCCCGTCCTGCTTTCGCAGGACGGGGCACCAGACTGTCAAAGAAGTCCCAGAGGTATGGTCGGGCCGTAGCCCTCCGATTGTCAATCCGAAACCAGCGGCGTGCATTGCGGCCCAAAGCCGACCTGTGGTCGGCTTTGGGCTTCGGCACTGCGGGAGCGCTATCGCGCTGTCCTCGCGCCTCGGTTCACTGCGTTCACCCTTCCGGTGGTTTCGGAACCCTTGCGTAGCAAGGGGTTCCTATCGCCGTTTGCCGCCCGGGGAGCCGTAGGCTCCTAGGCAAACGGTGCAAATGTCGTCAAAAAAGCCGCCGCAGGCGTGTTTTTTGACGAGCTGA
>JAFXBE010000024.1 GCA_017516765.1 Clostridia bacterium
CCCCGGGCGGCAAACGGCGATAGGAACCCCTTGCTACGCAAGGGTTCCGAAACCACCGTACACGCCGCTGGTTTCGGATTGACAATCGGAGGGCTGCGGCCCGACCATACCTCTGGGACTTCTTTGACAGTCTGAAACGCCCCGGAAAAATCCGGGGCGTTCCTTTTTGCAGTATGCGCTTGTTACTTGGCGTGGTAGCTGGCGCACTGGCTTTCGTCACAGTTGCCGGTCTTGCAATGGCTGCTGGGCTGCACCTGAATGCTGTCCAGCTGGCACAGACCGTTCTGGCTGTGATGGCGGCAGCTCTCCACAGAGCAATGGATGCACTGGTTCTTGTTCTGGAAGGACATCTCTTCCACCTCCTTTATGGTGATGGAAGCAGTATGCCCCCCGTTCCCGAAAGCTATACCCTGCGCTCAGGCAGCCGTCAGCCCAGAACAGCTTCGATGGCTGCCAGCTCCTCTGCCGTGAAAGCGGGGCCCTTGAGCGCTTCTACATTCTCAACAATCTGCTGGGGACGGCTTGCGCCGATCAGCGCAGAGGTGACCACCTCGTCCCGCAGCACCCACTGCAGCGCCAGCTGCGCCAGCTTCTGACCACGTGCCTGAGCGATGTCGTTCAGTTTGGAGATGACCGCCAGCTTTTCCTCGGTGATGGCAGAGGGCTTCAAATAGCGGGGATCCTTCGCGGCGCGGGAATCGGCGGGGATGCCGCCCAGATACTTGTCGGTAAGCATGCCATGGAACAAAGGAGCAAAACAGATGCAGCCGGTGCCGGTGCTGCGCAGCACATCACAGAGGCTGCCCACGCCCTCCATGGGCTTTTCGATCCAGCGGTTGAGCATGGAATAGCTGGGCTGATGGATAACAAGGCGGGAGCCAAGCGCGCCCATCGCCTTGACGGCCGCATCGGTCTGCTGGGCGTTGTAGTTGGAGATGCCCACATACAGCGCCTTGCCGCTGCGCAGGATCTGCTCCAGAGCGCCCATGGTCTCCTCGATGGGGGTCTCCGGGTCGGGACGGTGGTGGTAGAAGATATCCACATAGTCCACGTTCATGCGCTTGAGGGACTGGTCGAGGCTTGCGATCAGGTACTTTCGGGAACCGAAATCGCCATAGGGACCGGGCCACATATCATAGCCCGCCTTGGTGGAGATGATCAGCTCGTCCCGGTAGGGCTTCCAGTCCCGGAGCATGTGCATGCCGAAGTTGCGCTCAGCTTCGCCGTAGGGCGGGCCGTAGTTGTTGGCAAGGTCGAAGTGGGTAATGCCGTTGTCAAAGGCGGTGCGCAGCAGGCTCTGCTGCACGCCAAAGGGGGTGATGTCGCCGAAGTTGTGCCACAGACCCAGAGACAGGGCGGGCAGTTTGAGACCGCTCTTGCCGCAGCGGCGGTATTGCATGCTGTCATAGCGGGTTTCGCTGGCGATGTAGGTCATATCCGTATCCTCCTTTATGATGGTTGAAACGCTTCGTACGTTTGGTTATGCTTCGTTTGCCGCATCGATGACCCATTGGATGCGCATGGGATCGATGGTGGCGGGCAGGGTGCAGTCTGCACCGATCATCACGCCGGGCTGATCGTTTTCCCGGATCAGCTGCCGGGTATAAGCGGCGATCTCTTCCCGGGTGCCCGTATTGATAAGGCTGCCGGCGCGGTTGTCAAACCCGCCCAGCACGCACCGGCCGCCAAAGAAAGTTTTGCCTGTGCGCAGATCCATATTCTCCACAAAGCACGCCCAGTTGACCGCCTTGGCGGGATAATCCTGCCAGACCTCCAGATGGTTGGGAATGCCCGCCCAGCCGCAGCAGTGCAGTACATTGGCATCGGAAAAACGGTTGGCATGCTCCAGCACCTTCAGGTCGCCGGGGGTGATCAGGCGGCGGTATTCCTCAGGCGTGAAGCGATCCTGCTCGCCGCCCTGTACGCAGTAGTATACACCGTCGATCCCGGCTTCGGTGATCAGCTTTTCACACAGCAGGGCATTGTCCTGCGCCACTACATCCAACGCGTGGAGCACTGCCCGGGGATCCTTTTTGAGGTGATCCATCACCAGTTCGTCGGAGGTGCCGAAACGCAGGGTGGAAAAAGGCGCAAATACATTGTATAACACCAGACAACCGCTGGTCAAACCCTCTTTTACCGCTTTGGCCCGCGCCACCTGTCCGCAGATAAAGTCGCTGCTGTCGCCCAGCGGCTGCAGGGCATACCAGTCCTCCGGCTCCTTCACGCGCTTTGCCGCAGGGTTGGGGTAGTCGAAGTAGCCGTCGCACATCAGCTTGGCAATATCTGCATCCACATGGTTGTAGTAGTCCAGATGGGCATCGATGCAGGGCTGCCCCAGCTGCTTTTCTTCGGGGAAATGGAACCAGAATCCCACCGGCGGTCTGTCCACCGGCTGATTGTTCATTGCTGCCAGAACCCGCTGTTTCTTATCCATAGCACAAACAAACCTCCTTTATTCCGCTTCGGTTGTGCCTATACGATGCATTTGTTATTCGAATGGTAGCACAGCAGATGGCCGCTACTCCTCACAGAAAAAACCTGATTCCGCGCAAAAATGACCATTTACCCCTCCGCAGGCAGGGAAGCGGGGGTCGGAGGTCGAACTTGCCCCACACATCGGGATGTTTACAGACAATCTATCACAACAACAGAAGGTGATTTGGAATATGAAACCGGATATGCACAAATACACCCATTTGATGGAGAAAGCGGACGAATGGCTCCGGGAACACCGGCGGGAGATGATCAACGAGCTGCAATCGTGGGTCATTTTTCCCTCCGTGAGCCGGGCGGATCTGGGCGCGCCCGGCATGCCCTTCGGGGCAGACTGCCTGCAGATGCTCAACCATGCCATGGCGCGGGGGCGGTATTACGGCTTTGAGGTGATCAACCACGATGGCTACGCCGCCTCCCTGTGCATGGGCAATGCGGAGGACGCTATCGGCATCATCGCCCATCTGGATGTGGTGCCCGCCGATGAGGGATGGATCTACCCGCCCTATGCCGCATCCTACCTGCCCTCCCATGATGTGATCATCGGGCGGGGCGCGGACGACAACAAAGGTTCTGCCATTGCAGGGCTGTTTGCCATGCGCTGCCTGCGGGAGCTGGGCTACCCCATGAAGCACGGGCTGCGGCTTCTGTGCGGGCTCAGCGAAGAGACCGGCATGCAGGATATGATCCATCTGCAGGAAAGCGGTATGGCGTTCCCCAAGGTATCGCTGGTGCCGGATGCGGGCTTCCCGGTCAACTACGGGCAGAAGGGCAGCATGGATGCCGAGCTGGATTTCCTCTGCGAAGGTCCGCTGGTCAGCTTTGATGCCGGCTCCGTGCGCAACGTGATCCCCGACAAGGCAGTATGCGTGCTGGCATTGCCGCCACACAAGGTCGCCGGTGCGCTGATGGGGCAGGACGGCTCCCCTGCCGCTTCCCTGACCGTGGAGGCCTGCCCTCAGGGCACCCGGCTCACGGCTCACGGGCGGGCAGGGCATGCCGCCTTCCCCCAAGGCGCAGATAATGCCATTGCAAGGCTGACTGCCGCTTTGACCGCCTCCGGGCTGCTGGAGGGCAGCTGCGCCCATGCCATCCGGCAGGTAGCGGAGCTGACCGCCGACCCCTACGGGCAGAGCGAAGGGGTGGCCTGCAAGGATGATATCTCCGGCGAGCTGACGCTGGTGTACGGGGTTGCCCGCCTGAAGGACGGCATCCTTACCCTGAGCGCAGACTGCCGCTACCCCATCCGTACCAACGGAGACGTGCTGGAAAGCGCTCTGAAGGTTCATTGGCAGGCAAGAGGTGCGCTCGTACACGGCTTTGACCACAGCCGCCCCTACTACATCCCCGTGGACGACCCCATCGTACAGACCCTGCAGGCGGTTTTCAAGGCTGCCACCGGGCGGGACGATGAGCCCTATACCATGGGCGGCGGCACCTATTCCCGTGTGGTGCCCAACGCTGTTTCCTTCGGCCCGGGCATGCCGGGGGCTTTCCCGGATCTGTCCGATCTGCTGCCCCAGGGGCACGGGCATGCCCACGGACGGGACGAAGCGCTGCCCGTGGACAAGATGGTCAACCTGTGCCGCATCTACGTGGGCGCGCTGGCTGCTCTGGACGATACCATCGACTGACCGCCGCCGGAAGGGAGGGCGAGCATGAAACGCATTGACCAATTGGATCCCAACTTCCGGGTGGATGGGATCATTCCCCCGGAGTATACCCTGTATGATCCCATGGACGAGCCCTTCCGCATCTACGGGCTGTCGCCCAACGAAGAGGGCAGCTACCGCCGCCTGCCCGTCGCCCTGCTGCCCCGGTGCAGCGAGGGGGTGCAGAACCTGTCCCGGCATCTGGCGGGCGGGATCGTGCGCTTTGCCACCGATTCGCCCGGGCTGGGGCTGGTGTGGCAGCTGACGGGCGAGGGCAATATGCCCCACTTTACCGCCTGCGGGCAGAGCGGCATGGAGCTGTTTGAGGAATGGGAAGGCGGTTTCCGCCAGATCCGCAACTTTATGCCCCGGATGAACAACGGCTGCGGCTGCTGCCTTAAGCAGAGCAGCTATACCGACCTGCCCGGCGGCATGCGGCAGTACGCCCTGTATCTGCCCCTGTACAACGGGCTGGATGCGCTTAACATCGCCCTTGCGCCGGGTGCACGGCTGGAGGACGGACATGTGCCCCGCATCCGGAAGCCCATTCTGTTCTACGGTTCCTCCATCACCCAGGGGGGCTGCGCCACCAAATGCGGCTCCTGCTACACCCATCTGGTGTGCCGCAGGCTGGATGCCGCCCACATCAATCTGGGGTTTGCGGGCAACGCCAAGGGCGAGCCTGAGCTGGCAGAGCACATCGCCGCCCTTTCCCTCAGCGCCTTTGTGATGGACTATGACCACAACGCTCCGGATGCGGAATACCTGCAAAAGACCCACGAGCCGTTTTTCCGCATCGTGCGGGATGCACAGCCCGATCTGCCCATCCTGCTCATCTCCAAGCCGGATTACGACAAAAACCCGTCCATGGCGCAGAAACGCCGGGAGGTGATCCGGCGCACCTACGAAAACGCGCTGGCGGCAGGCGACCGGCGGGTATGGATGCTGGACGGGGAGACCCTGTTCGGCACCGCCGACCGGGATCTGTGCACCGTGGACGGCTGCCACCCCAACGATCTGGGCTTCCTGCGCATGGCGGATGCCATAGAGCCTGTGCTGCGGCAGATGCTGGCAGCAGCGGGCGAAGGGTGATCCCCCTCATACCAGACCGTCGTTTTTTGCTCTTCTGATTTTTTCCGCAACTTCCAGAAAGGATGAACACCATGGATCTGAAGATCATTGCCTCCGGAGCGAAGGGCCATGCCCTGCAATGGGATGCCCTGCCCGGCGCGTCCTCCTACGTGCTGTACTGGTCCGACCGCGAGACCGCTCCCGCCAACTACAAGCCCCTGCCCGCCGGCGGGACGGAATACACCTTTACCCGCATGCCCGACCGACCCTACCGTTTCTATGCCGCCGCGCTGGCTGCCGATGGCAGCGAGCTGGCGCGTACCCCAGTGGTGACCGCTCCCGTGACCCTGATCCCCCAGCCCCGGCTGGAAAAGCTGAACCGGGGTCTGGCTGCCGTAAAGACAGAGGAGGGCATTTTCCTCAGCTGGCGGCTTCTGCGCAGCGAGGTGACCGCCTGCACCAAAGAGCGCATCATCGGTGCAGACTTTACCGTGTACCGCAACGGCAAGGAAATCGCCACCGTTACCGGCAGCACCAACTGGCTGGATACGGAGGGCACGGAGGACGATCTTTACACCGTCGCTCCCATGGGCGGCGAAGCCTGCTCCCCCGTCCGGGTCTGGGAGAAGGGTTACTATGACCTGCCCCTGCAAAAGCCCGAAGGCGGCATTACCCCCGCAGGGCAGGCTTTTGAGTACACCGCCAACGATATGTCTGTGGGCGACGTGGACGGCGACGGCGAGTACGAATACATCGTCAAGTGGGATCCCACCAACAGCCAGGATGTATCCATCAAGGGCTACACCGGGCGGTGCATCATCGATTGCTACAAGCTGAACGGGCAGCTGCTGTGGCGGCTGGATATGGGCCCCAACATCCGTGCGGGCGCGCACTACACCCAGTTCATGGTCTACGATTTTGATGGGGACGGCAAAGCGGAAATGTCCGTAAAGACCGCCCCCGGCACCCGCATGACCCGCTACAGCCCCGACGGTTCTGTGCTGTCGGAAACTTTTGTAACCATGCCCGAAAGCGATCTTGCCGCCGGGTACAGCCATCAGGACAACTATGTCTGCTCCGGTGCGGATTACCGCCGCCATGTGGCAGAGATGTTCATGGGCTGGCATGCCCACCCGGAGGTTCTCCGGGGGCAGTGGCCCAAAACGCTGGAGGAATGCTTCGGCATTGAGCAGAAGTACGACTACCCCCTTTCCCGGGCCGATGCGGATGCGCTGGCAGACTACTTTATTACCGAATTTGCCCCTTCCCGCAGCCCCCGCAACCAGCTGGAGGCTTTTGAGGGCTTTATCTACGAAGGCCCCGAATACCTGAGCCTGTTTGCGGGCGACGGCAGCGAGCTGGAGACCATCCCCTTCCCCTTCCCCCGCGTTGACGACGGTCTTCTGTGGGGAGACTACGCCTGGAACCGGATCGAGCCCTGCAACCGGGTGGATCGTTTCCTCTCCGGCGTTGCCTATCTGGACGGGGTGCACCCCTCGCTGATCGTGTGCCGGGGCTACTACACCCGCAGCTGCATCGCCGCCTACGATGTGGAGGGAGGCTGCCACAAACTGCGCTGGCAGGCGGACAGCGGTTTCCTGCCCATGCAGAACCCCTTCAAAGTGATGCCCGGCGACCCGCAGGACGGCACCGACCCGGTCTACGGCAAACTGGCACGGCAGGGCAACCACAGCCTTTCCTGCGCCGACGTGGACGGGGACGGCTGCATGGAGATCATCTACGGCGCGGCCTGCATCGACCATGACGGCTCCCTGCTCTACAGCTCCACCGGGCTGCTGCCCGACGGGCGGGAGGCCAAGCTGGGTCACGGCGACAGCATGCATGTGGCGGACATCGACCCGGATGTGCCGGGGCTGGAGATCTTCAACGTGTTTGAAGAGGGCCGCCATGCCCCCTACGGCTTTGCCCTGCGGGATGCCGAGACCGGCGCGGTGCGCTTCGGCGAATACCACGAGGGCGATCTGGGCCGCTGCATGATCGGCGATGTGCTGCCCGAGGTGCGGGGTCTGCAGGTCTGGTCCAAGGGCATGTACAACTGCAAGGGCACAAAGCTGGATGCCCCCGAACCCTCCACCAACGCCCGCATTTACTGGCTGGGCGACCTGACCACTCAGGTGACCGACACCCCCGATTACCTGCACAGCCACAAGACCGGGCGGGTATGCGACCTGCGCCGGGGCGTGGTGCTGGAGCCGGAGGGCACCCTGACCAATAACGGCACCAAGGGCAACCCCTGCCTGATCGGCGACATCTTCGGCGATTTCCGGGAAGAGCTGCTGCTCCGCACCGAAGACAGCACCGCCATCCGCATTTACACCACCACCGATCTTACCCCCCACAAGCTGCCCACCATGATGCACGATCCCCAGTACCGCTGCGGCATCGCATGGCAGAACAACTGCTACAACCAGCCCGTATACCCCTCGTTCTACTATGCATCGGATATGGACTTCCGTCAGGTATACCCCTGGCTGCCCCATAAGGAGGATGAATGAGCATGTTCCGTCTCCCTGTGATCTACACCTGCTTCCCCGGCGGCAAGCACAAGGTGCTTACCATGAGCTACGACGACGGCCGTCAGGAGGACTACCGTCTGGTGGAATTGTTCAATAAACACGGCATCAAGGGCACGTTCAACCTGAATGCGGGCATCGACTGGGATGAGAAGCGCATCCCGCTGAAGGAATACAAAACGGTTTATGAGGGGCATGAGGTGGCCTGCCACACCTACACCCATCCCACCATCGCCCGCTGCCCCCCGGAGCAGGTGGCGCAGCAGATCCTTGCCGACCGGCGGGGTCTGGAGGATCTGATCGGACGCCCGGTGCGGGGGCTTGCCTACCCCAACGGCTCCTATTCCAAGGATATTATCGCCATGCTGCCCTCGCTGGGCATCAGGCATGCAAGAGTGGTGCCCACCACGGGGCATTTCGGCATGCCGGAAAACTTTCTGGAATGGGCGGGCACCTGCCACCACAACGGGCAGCTGATGGAAAAGGGCAAAGCCTTTGCCGAGCTGTTCAAGACCCAGTACCTGTACATGATGTATGTATGGGGGCACAGCTACGAATTCACCGACCGGGACAACTGGCATGTGATGGAGGAATTCTGCCAATTCATCGGCGGCAGGGACGATATCTGGTACGCCACCAACATCGAGATCGTGGACTACATGGACGATGCCTCCCGCCTGCAGTACACCGCCGCGGGGGATCGGGTATACAACCCCAACGCCCAGAGCGTGTGGATCCGGGTGGAGCTGCCGGGTGAGGGGCGCAAGATCTGCGAGATCCCCGGCGGGAAAAGCGTGAAGCTGTTTTGATGAAAAAACCGGAGGGCTTTGGCTCTCCGGTCAGACTGTCAAAGAAGTCCCAGAGGTATGGTCGGGCCGCAGCCCTCCGATTGTCAATCCGAAACCAGCGGCGTGTACGGTGGTTTCGGAACCCTTGCGTAGCAAGGGGTTCCTATCGCCGTTTGCCGCCCGGGGAGCCG
>JAFXBE010000069.1 GCA_017516765.1 Clostridia bacterium
CAGTGTAGGCTCCCTTGTGCAAAGGGAGCTGCCCCGTAGGGGCTGAGGGATTGTACTTGGCGAGGGATGTTACGTACAACCCTTCCGTCTGCCCTTCGGGCAGCCAGCCTACGGCCCGCAACCTCAGTCGGCGTACAGACCACTAACCGTGGTCTGTACTTGCTTCGGTTGTCGACTGCGGGTCGCTAACTCCTTCGGCGTTGTGCGCACTGCGCACGCGCTTCCCGACCTCGCCCACCTTCGGAAGGAGCCTTTGGGGGATAACTACGGCAGCCAGCTCTCTAAAGAAGGAGCCTTCTTTGTTGCCTGCCACTCCATCTGCCCATCATTCCCCGCACCCAAGCCCCACCAACCGGGGGCGCCCCCGCAGAGCCGTAGGCTCGAGGAGGCGACCAAGCAAGCAGCGCGGGCAGGGAAGGGACCCTGCCCATAAGCGCTGCGGAACTGCTGTCCCCTCCGAGCGCGAACGCCCCTCAGCCCAGCGCATATGCGCCGGGCTGAGGGACGGACGTGCAGCGTGCAGATTGTGAATAATTTATCAGAATTTATCCAAAACCCATGTACAGAAAAAAGACATTGTGCTATAATCAATTGCGCGCAGCGCAGAAGCCCGCGCATACGGCAGACCCTTCTGCCGCTAACAAAATCAACTACGAAAACGGAGGGAACGATCTCATGCGTAAAATTCTTGCTCTCACCCTGTGCCTCGTCATGGCGCTGAGCCTGATCCCCGCTGTTGCGGAGGAAGCCGCTCCCGTCAAGACCGGTCTGAGTATTGCCACCAGCATGAGCGCTGCCAAGAACGGCGGCGTACAGGTCACCATCAACATGACTGCCGTTACCGTGGATGACAATGGCATCATCGATGCCGTGGTCATCGACAGTCTGCAGGCCACCGTGGGCGTGGATGCCGCCGGTCAGCTGACCACCGACCCCGCCACGGTCTTCCAGTCCAAGAACGAGCTGGGCGAAGCCTACGGCATGAAGGGCGTATCGTCCATCAGCAAGGAATGGAATGAGCAGGCCGCTGCCTTTGCCGCCTACTGCACCGGCAAGACCCTTGAAGAAGTAAAGGGCATGCCCGTAACCGAAAAGGGCGCCCCCGCCGATGCCGAGCTGGCTGCGGGCTGCACCATGGGCGCTTACAACTTTGTGCCTGGCATCGAAGCCGCTGTTGCCAACGCTCAGCATCTGGGCGCCAAGAAGGGCGATGCCCTCAAGCTGGCACAGGTGACCAACGCTTCCGGCAGCAAGAGCGCCACCGCCGAGGCCGCCGGTAAGACCCAGGTCTACGCCACCGTGGCTGCCATCACCCTCACCGGCGATGTGATCAGCTCCTGCGCCATCGACGCCGTACAGGCGACCGCCGCCTTCGACGCCACCGGCGCCGTTACCTCCGACCTGACCGCTCCCGTACAGACCAAGAACCAGCTGGGCGACAACTACGGCATGCGCAAGGCCAGCAAGATCGGCAAGGAATGGTTCGAGCAGGCTGCGGGCTTCGCTGCCTTCATCACCACCAAGACCGTGGCTGAGGCTACCGGTGTTGCCGTCAACGAAAGCGGCTATCCCACCGATGCCGACCTGACCGCCACCACCACCATGGGCATCGGCGATTTCATCACCCTGCTCAACAAGATCGCTCAGTAAGCCGATCAAGCGGTGGATGGGGCGCATGCTCCCCGCCGTACGGCCGTTCTCTCTTCGGGGAGAGCGGCCTTTCTTCTTTACAGACCCGCTGCCGGAAAGGAGCAGACCCTGCATGAAACGATTCCTCATCCTGCTTGTATGCGCTATGCTGGCTGTGCAGCCCCTTGCCGCCCCCGCCGGCGCGGAAGGGCAGCACCCCGCGCGCTACAGCGCATCCTTTCTGGGCAGCTTCGACACGGTGACCGCTATCGTGGGCATATCGGAAAGCAAGGCCGCCTTTACCGAGGCTGCCATGGCGATCCGCACCACGCTGGAGGAGCTGCACCGGCTGTTTGACATCTACAACAGCTACGAGGGCATCAACAACCTCAAGACCGTCAACGACAACGCGGGCGTGGCTCCCGTGCAGGTGGACCGGCGCATCATCGATCTGCTGCTGTTCTGCCGGGAGACGGCATCCGTCACCGGCGGGCTGGTGGATGTGACCCAGGGCAGCGTGCTGCGCCTGTGGCACGACGCCCGGGTATACAGCACCGCTTTTCCGGAGGATGCTTACCTGCCCACGGATGCCGAGCTGGCTGAGGCCGCCCATCACACCGGCTTTGACAAGCTGATCATCGACGAGACCGCCTCCACCGTTTATCTGACCGATCCCGCCGCCCGGCTGGATGTGGGCGCAGTCGCCAAGGGTTATGCGGTGGAGCTGGCAGCGGCGCAGATGCCGGACAACATGATGCTGTCGGTGGGCGGTAACATCCGGGCAAAGGGGCGCAACACCCTGACCGGCGACCGCTGGACGGCGGGGGTGGAGGATCCCGAAGGCGGAGAATACCTGCATGTGGTTTGGCTGGAGGACGGAAGCATCGTCACCAGCGGGGATTACCGCCGCTATTTCACCGTGGACGGAGTGCGCTACGGGCACATCATCGATCCCCGCACCCGTCAGCCGGGGCGGCTGTGGCGAGCCGTGTGCATCCTGTGCGAGAACAGCGGTATCGCCGATGCCCTGTCCACCGCCCTGTACCTGCTGCCCGCGGAGGAAGGGCAGCAGCTGCTGGAAATCTACGGTGCAGAAGCCATGTGGATCGCTCAGGACGGCGAATGCCTGTACAGCGATGGATTTTTGGCGCTTGTGAAGCCTTAGGATGCGGGAAGAAGCCTTTGCAGAAGGCTGTTTTCCACCCCTTTCCGCTGCTCTGTTATTTCAAAAAGGAGGTTCACCTATGCAAACCTACACTCCTGATATCCTGATCCCGCGCATTGCCCGTCTGGGCGAAGGCCCCCTCTGGGACGAAGCCAAGCAGACCTTCTACTACACCGACATCCTCAGCGATACCTTCTACGCATACAATCCGGAAAGCGGCAGGATCACGCCCATCGCCGTCAATCAGCATCTGGGCTGCTTTGCCCTGCGGCAGGGCGGCGGCTTTGTGCTGGGCATGAGCGCGGGTGTGTATCTGCGGGATCCGGACGGGATGCCGGAAAAGCTGCCCCAGCCCGAATGGAGCGCGGCGGTGCGCGCCAACGACGGCAAGTGCGATCCTCAGGGGCGGTTCTGGTGCGGTACCTCCGATGAAGTGGAGGGGATCTGCCGGGGCGGGCTGTATGTGATCACCCCGGAGAGACGCTGCGCCAAGCTGCTCAGCGGGCTGCGCTGCGCCAACGGACTGGCGTTTTCGGGGGATACGGTGTACTTTATCGACTCCCCCAGCCGCTGCGTAATGCGCTACACCTTCGACAGCGATGCCCTGACCCTGCACGACGGTGCGCCGGTGATCGCCATCGACCCCGCCCACGGTCTGCCCGACGGCATGACCATGGATGATGATGGCATGCTGTGGGTCGCCCACTGGGGCGGCGGCTTTGTGGGGCGGTACGATCCCCGCACGGGCGAGCTGCTGGCAAAGGTGGAGGTTCCCGCCTCCCAGACCACCAGCTGCTGCTTCGGCGGCAGGGACGGGCGCACGCTGTTCATCACCACGGCGGCGGTGGGTGCAGAGCATGAGCCCCATGCGGGCAAGGTGTTCGCCGTAGAGCTGCCGGTGGGCGGCGCGGCTTCCTGCCGGTTCGGGGGGTAAAGGCTGCGCGGGTGACCCGCTGCACGTTCGACCTGCTGCACGTTCGACCCGCCCTTCGGCGGGTCGCCCGCGCTCATAGGGGACAGCAGTTCCGCAGCGCTTATGGGCAGGGTCCCTTCCCTGCCCGCGCTGCTTGCTTGGTCGCCTCCTCGAGCCTACGGCTCTGCGGGGGCGCCCCCGGTTCGTGGGGCTTGGGTGCGTGGAATGATCGGCAGATGGAGCGGCAGCCAACAAAAAGGCTCCTTCCCCGGGAGGGCGACGGAGGGAAGCGCGTGCGCAGTGCGCACAACGCCGAAGGCGTTAGCGACCCGCAGTCGACAACCGAAGCAAGTACAGACCACG